>JBQCEA010000416.1:0-12618 GCA_051960695.1 Mucilaginibacter sp.
CGATGTTTATATGATTTCACCGATTTTTATTTATGACTCCACAGATTCAATCGGTGTAATCACTCTTAAATCGGTGTAATCCTTTAATGCTTATCGAAAAGTCGTTGTGTATTTGTTTGACTTCCGCTTATCTTTCCTGTCCATTGTTGAGGCGGACAAGTAGAACGTAGCACCTTGTAAGCACAGGTTGCTAAGACTTCGCAGGGTCTAATCCCTCCGTCTTTCTCTATAAGCCCCACAAAATTGCACAATAAGGTTGTAAAAACAAAATGAGGTTTGATCTGCTGACATTCCGATTATTTTTTAAACACTGCTTCTGATTTAGAGTTAAGAGTGGCAACTTCGCAATTCTGAGATCTAAGATATGACCACCCATTTTAAGAAAATTGCTGCTGAGTTAGCGATAAGTGAAAAACAGGTTAGCACCACTGTTGGGCTGCTTGATGAAGGTGCTACAGTACCATTTATATCCCGTTACCGTAAAGAGTTGACAGGCAGCCTGGACGAGGTCCAGGTGGCCGCAATTCGTGACCGCGCAATCCAATTGCGCGATTTAGATAAGCGTCGTGAGGCGATATTAAAATCGCTGACCGAGATGGGTAAATTAACACCCGAACTGGAAGCGCAGATCAATGAAGCAGAAACAATGGTAGCGCTGGAAGATATTTACTTGCCGTATCGCCCTAAACGAAAAACCAGGGCAACTGCCGCGCGTGAAAAAGGTTTGCAGCCATTGGCTGATCTGATATTGGAACAAAACAAAATAGATCCTGAAAAAGAAGCTGGTAAATATATTGATGAGGAAAAGGGTGTAAATAATACAGAAGAAGCACTTGCGGGAGCACGGGACATTATTGCGGAATTTATCAGTGAGCATGTGGATGCCCGCACCAAAATGCGTGAGCTTTTTATAGAGAAGGGTACATTTCAATCCAAAGTAGTTCCAGGAAAAGAAGAGGCTGGTATAAAGTATAAGGATTACTTTGAATGGTCAGAGCCGGTGAAGACTGCGCCATCTCATCGGGTGCTTGCCATGCGTCGCGGTGAGAAAGAGGAAATATTATGGCTGGATATTCAGCCTGAGCAGGAAGATGCTATTGATTTGCTGGAGCAATTATTTGTAAAAGGGAATAACGCTGCTTCGCAGCAAGTGCAGTTGGCCATTCATGATAGTTATAAACGCCTGCTGAAACCATCAATGGAAACAGAGATTCGTTTATTCACTAAAAAGCAGGCTGATGAAGAAGCCATCCGGGTATTTGCTGAGAATGCCAGGCAGTTACTGATGGCGGCACCACTTGGACAAAAAAGAACAATGGCTATAGACCCCGGTTTTCGTACCGGCTGTAAAGTGGTTTGTTTGGACGAGCAGGGTAAGCTGCTGGAGTATACAGCCATATTTCCGCATACAGGCGCCGGCAATGTAAAGGAAGCCGAAAAAACCGTAAGGTATCTTTTTGAAAGATATAATATACAGGCCATCGCCATTGGCAATGGTACTGCAGGAAGGGAAACAGAACTGTTTATCCGCAATCTGAATTTAGCAGGAGTAAATATTGTTATGGTGAATGAGAGCGGTGCATCTATTTATTCTGCATCGGAAGCGGCACGTGAAGAGTTCCCGGATAAGGATGTAACCGTGCGCGGTGCGGTGTCAATTGGCCGACGGTTAATGGACCCGCTGGCTGAGCTGGTAAAGATCGATCCAAAATCTATTGGCGTAGGGCAATACCAGCACGACGTTGATCAGAGCAAACTACAAACCAAACTGGACGATACTGTTATTAGTTGCGTAAACGCAGTAGGAGTTGAGTTAAATACAGCTTCCAAACAAATATTGGCCTATGTGTCTGGTCTTGGTCCGCAGCTGGCCCAAAATATTGTGGAATATCGTGATGCAAACGGTGCCTTTAAACGCCGCGAACAATTGAAAAAAGTTCCGAGATTGGGTGATAAGGCTTTTGAACAGGCAGCCGGTTTCTTACGGATTCGCAGCGCTGAAAATCCGCTCGACAGCAGTGCTGTTCACCCGGAAAGGTACTCTTTGGTTGAGCAAATGGCCCGGGATCTGAAGTGCTCGGTAGGCGAACTGATGAGAAATTCACAACGGCGCAAAGGAATTGCGTTATCAAAATACGTTACAGAAAATGTGGGTTTGCCTACATTAAATGATATCATGGCGGAACTGGATAAGCCCGGCCGTGACCCGCGTGAACAGTTCGAGGCTTTTAGTTTTACCGAAGGTGTGAATGAGATCAACGATCTGAAGGTTGGTATGAAATTACCAGGCATTGTGACTAATATTACCAACTTCGGCGCTTTTGTGGACATCGGCGTGCACCAGGATGGATTGGTCCACCTGAGTCAGATCACAAACCGTTTTATTAAAGATCCGAACGAGGTATTAAAAGTGCATCAGAAAGTGGAGGTTACGGTGACTGAGGTTGATGTTAACCGGAAAAGAATATCGCTATCTATGAAAGCGAATGAGCCAAGGGAGCAGGTACGCAAGCCGCAGCAAAAGCCGGTAACAAATAAGTCTAAAACTTATGAGCAGCCAGAAACGGATATGGCTATTAAGCTGGCAGCGCTGAAAGGAAGGTTTAAGTGATTTATATAAGGAGAAATCTTATTCAAATGCAAACTCATTGTTCGCATGTATAAGATTTCTCCTCGTTCCTCGTCGAAATGACAATCGGAATTAATACAAATTTATTCCAAAGTGATCTGTCTGCGGATGCTTTCTTCCAATGAAATAAAGGTTTCGGTGCGTTGTATGCCTTTAACGCTTTGTATGTGTTCGTTCAATACTTCACGCAGGTGGTTGGTATCATGACATACGATCTTGGCAAAGATACTGTAGCTGCCTGTGGTGTAGTGAAGTTCAACAATTTCATTTACAGCTTTTAATTGCTTAACCGCTTCGTGGTACTGCGAACCCTTCTCTAAATAGATCCCCAAAAAGGCGGTAATATCATATCCCAGTTTTTGGGGATCTACCTCAAGACTGGCGCCTTTTATCACGCCCATTTCCTCTAATTTTTTCATCCGGACGTGGATTGTTCCGCCGGAAACGATCAATTCCTTGGCAATTTCTGTGTAAGGAGTGGTCGCATTCTTCATTAATATCGATAAAATCTGGATGTCCAGATTATCAATTTCTAAATTTTGAGCTTTTCTGTGGGACATAAATTTGAATTTCTGTATTCAAATACAAGTTTAATTAAAATAAAATTAAAAATAAAAATATAATATTGAAATATTTGCAAGAAATTGATAGTCCCGTTAAATTTGTGATAAGCAATCGGAATTACTTATCGTTCTTTGAGTGCTTCATAATGTTGGGTGGTGAAATTTTTGGCAGACACACCTCCTTGTCCCGGTGGCGGAGAGCATGGGAAATCAGTTTCGGCTGACTAACCACTCCTTGAAGGTTCGACCCCTTCCCCAACAGCAAGTTTCAAAGTCGAAAGTCTTTAGTCTGAAGTCGCAAGCCGACGCAGAACTTAGGACTCAAGATTTAGGACTTATATACTGTAGGATGGTGAAATTTTTTGCAGACACACCTCCCTGTCCCGGTGGCGAAGATCTTGCGAAACTCTTAGCAATAAGAATAAGCACTTCGTGAAGGTTCGACCCCTTCTCCTACAGCCCTTCTCATAATTTAGGTTTATAATTGGTTAGTAAAGACCCCTGCCCATCAGGGGCTTTGCTGTTTTTAGGCCCCCCAACCCCCTGAAGGGTGAGTTTGAATATCGAATGATGAATAATGAACGCCGAATGTCGAAGTACTAAATGTCGCACTTCATCATTCAATATTGGAAATTCGATGTTCGATATTTTACTTAATTACCGTCTTTGGCATCAGTTTGAATATCAAACATGAATAATGAACGCCGAATATTGAAATATAATATTGCACTTCATCATTCGACATTGGAAATTCGATAATCATCATTGCTTAATAAACCTCGCTGCCCAGCCGCCGCCTGAAGCCAGTTGTACAGTGATCTTATCTTTTGAAGTAACGTTTATTTCTTTACGCACGTAATCTGTTGCATCGCGGTCGGCATTGATACCGTCCTGGAAGATGATGGCTTTATAATTGCCGCTGCCCAGGAATGAAAGATCAATAGTAGTTTCGCGCGGCGTCCAGTTGCTCATCGAACCGACAAACCAGGTTGTTCCCTTCCGGCGGGCTATCGTGACAAACTCGCCAATTTTCCCATCCAGCGCTACGGTTTCATCGAAAGTAGTTGGCACTGCGTCAATAAAATCAGTGCTTTCCTGTTCACGCATATAAGTTGTAGGGTTGTCGGAGAGCATTTGCAGAGGCGCCTCAAAAATGGTGTACATTGCCAGCTGATGACAGCGTGTGCCTTGTGCCATTGGATTTGAATTTATTGGACGGATCGACTCTTTGGTCGCGTTGCGCATAGCGCCGGGTGTATAATCCATAGGACCGGCCATCATACGGATGAAAGGTATGCTTACATCATATCCCGGATGATTTTTTACGCCCCATTTCTCATTTTCCATCCCTTTTACACCTTCGCAGTTGATCACATTAGGCCATGTAGTTACTAAGCCCGACGGCTTATACATGCCATGATAATCCACCATTAAATGATATTTGGCCGCAGTTTCCGCAAGGTCGTAAAGTGATTTTACCATCTTCTGATCATCCCGGTCAATAAAATCAATCTTAAAACCTTTCACGCCCATCCTGGAATATTTAGCCATCAACCCGTCCGCATCTCGTGTCATCGCATACCACGTCGACCACAAAATAACACCAATCCCTTTTTGTTTGCCATAGTCCACTATCTGCTGTACATCTATTTTGGTTTTGTTAAGATCATGATCGTCCGACCAGCCTTCGTCCATAATAATGTATTCCAGTTTGTTGGCTGCAGCAAAATCGATGTAATATTTATAGGTAGGCACATTGATACCAGCTTTGAAGTCGACATGGGATATATTCCAGTCGTTCCACCAATCCCAGGCAACTTTTCCTGGTTTGATCCATGAAATGTCAGTTATTTTAGAAGGTTCAGCCAACCGCTGCATCATGTCATTATCGGCCAGTTGCTTGTCCTGCGTACTGATCACTACCACCCGCCACGGAAAAGTATGGATACCGTCAACTTTAGCTATATAATCAGCGCGGTCGTCCACCACATAATTAATGTTATTTAACTCTTCTTGCAGTGGGTATGGAGCGAACACGCCGTGCAGGTTATGGCCTGTACTTCCAGCAGTCAGATACATACCCGGGTAATCCTGCAGGTCACCTTCCAGCAAAGCAGCTTTTTTCCCATTACCCAGATCGACCAAAACGGGCATAAAAGCAAGCGTATCCTTCTTTATGGCTGAGATATTCAGGTTGTCGTAAAGGGCCTCAAATGAGGTGTTGAACTTATCATGATGGCGGTAATCATTTACAAATGGCAGAAATGCTTTATCGTCGTCCTTGAAATTGAAATTGGCTTCCTCGTTGGTTATTGTAATGCTGTAACTTTTTGAAGTGAAAAAACGATAGGCAACACCATCATTATAAGCACGGAATATTAAACCGTATTCGCCTTTGAAAGTAAGCGTTAGCTGGTTATAATTGTCGGTGACCTTATCCTTTTTGTATATCGGGGTATTGATCTCCCTGTTTGCAGACAGCGGCTTTTCGCTCCTTACAGAAACATCAGTACCGAGAACCGTGCCATCGCTCAAGGTAAGTGACACAGACGACGGCAATATCACCTGGGTATCTTCATGGTTAACAGACCAATCAATGGTTTTTCCGGCGGATATCGTCAGATCTATTTTGCCATCAGGGGATTTAACGTGAAAAATCTTTGCCGTCTGTGCATTTGCGGCAATGACAGACGCCGAAAAGAATAGCAATAACAAGATGCGAGCTTTCATCAGAATAGTGGTTATTATTAGTGGTTCGGATTTCGAAACTAAGCAAAAAGTGTAGTCCTGACAATTTTATTTTAGTCGGAAGGTCCGTATAAGTCGGAAAGTCCGAAGAATCAAACACAACTTTCGGACTTTGCCGTCTTCCCGGCTTACGGACTAATTAGTTCGTCTGCTTATAAACCCTCACATAATCCACATACATCTGAGCTGGTATAGCCGTTTGATCAACTTGACCGGGCCAGTTGCCTCCCACTGCCATGTTTAGTAAAATGAAGAATGGAAGCTGAAAAGCCTGCACAGATGAGATATTCTCTGCATCGTACATGGTGCTATCTACATAAAATCTGACCTGATTTTTATCCCATTCTGTCGCATAAACGTGATAGTCGGAAGGGGTGGAAGTAATTTGCTGTGAGGTATTACCGCCGTTCCAATGCAGGCTTCCATGTATCAGGTTATCAGCATTAATATGTTCCATTATGTCGATCTCTCCGCATTGGGGCCATGAAACCGTGTTAATATTATTGCCCAGCATCCAGAAAGCCGGCCACAAGCCTTGTCCCATAGGTAATTTAATGCGCGCTTCTATACGGCCATAGGTTTGTGAAAAGTTATTTTGTGTGGTCATGCGCGCTGAAGTATATGCCTCACCGCCGACTGATTCCTTTTTGGCAGTTATAATCAGGTTGCCGTTTGAAACAGTTGCATTGGCAGCCTGGTAATATTCCTGTTCATTGTTTCCCCAGCCGCCGCCACCAGTTTCAAAATTCCATTTAGTGACGTCTACAGTCGTACCGTCGAACTCGTCAGACCATACCAGCTGATAAACAGGCGCCGCTTGTTTGGTGGTGTCTGTTGGCTTTGGAGGAACATAGTTGCTTAGGTTGCCGCTGCTTTTTTTGCAAGAGGTTAATAGCGTCGCAACGCAAAGTATTAATATGTAACCGTATGAGGTTTTTTTCATTTAGGTTTTGTAATAGCTGTTCGTATATCAGTCGGTTTTAAAACCTAATGCACCAACGTAGCCTTTATTTATCCGGCAGTGTTCAAATTTGCTGTTCTCAATAAAATCGTACAGCGCCTTTTTGATCTGTTCCCGGTCGGCAGGTGTTGCTTTCCGAATTTCTTCAAAACTCTGGCGTGGTTTTTCGGCATATTCAATTACCTTATCATAATTTGCAGGTACATCAAAAGTTACGAAACCGCGTGTATTGTCGATCTTTTTATATGGCCAGTAATGCCATCCTATATGGTTTTGTTCGAGCACATTTTTAAAAGTATCCACCCAGCCGTCGGTATTTTCGCCGGTTTCGCCACAATAAATTGGGACATTATATTTATCCCTGAAATCGATATATTCCTGGATGACCTCTTTGGTGGGCTTGGTCCAGTATTTATGAAACTGGTAGATCAATTTAGAATCGAAAGGCTGACCGAATGGTTTGAAGTTGCTGTCCCATTGTGCCCCGCCTAATATGATGATGTGGTTTTTATCCACTGTGCGGATAGCCGCAGTTATTTGCTTGTAAACAGGTTCCAGGTAAGGATTAAACTCCGCAGCATTAAAATAAGTAGCGATGGGTTCGTTCAGCAGATCATAACCTAAAATTATCTTTTCATTTTTGTAATGATCGGCTATACGGCGCCATATATCCGCAGTTAGCTTACGGCTTTCCTCGCTCTTGAACAGGAAAGGATATCCGTAACCATCATCAATGTTATCCCCGGTTTGTCCGGCAGGTGCGGCGTGCATATCAAGTATCACATAGATGCCTTCCTTTTTGCACCAGCCTATTACCCGGTCTAATAACTCAAAACCTCGGTCTGCATTATTTTGACAAAGGTAGCTTTCATTAGTAAATAAACGATAATTGAAAGGTATGCGGATAGAATTTACACCGATGCTTTTCAGGTAATGAATATCAGGCTCAGTAATATAGGCATCCTGGTATTTTTTCCAGAACGCTTTAGCCTCATCAGGGCCGAGCAACTCCGTAATGGCCTCGTTGATCAGTCTGGGAGAATTGGTTTTATTGAACTTGAACATGTAGCCTTCGGGTATCAGCCAGTTGCCGAGGTTAGTTCCACGCATCATAAAGGGTTTGCCGTCGGGGCCGATAACTTCTTTGCCCCTTACCCCAATAAAGCCGCTTTGGGCCTTAAGTATTACAGGCGAAACCAATAAGGCCAAAAAAGCCAGGAATAGGAAATGTTTTTTCATAATGGATATTTAGGTTTATTGCCTGAAGGCAATTGGTATTATAAGCACTAATATAGTATTATATATTTACTTAGTGTACAAAATACATCATTAAAAATATTTTTTGTAACACGAATAAGCGCTCATACTGTTAAATTTACCTGATATAATATCTGGATATGAAAACAATAACAGATAGCCGGTTATTAAAAAGATCGTTTTTAATAACGCTAATTGCCCTGTTTTTTGCCTCAATTACCTTTGCGCAAGATCTTAAAGTTGCGGCGGCTGCTAACCTGCAGGGTGTGATCAAAGTCTTGGGAAAAGATTTTAAGCAGAAGACAGGTATCAATATAGTGCCTATTGTGGGTTCGTCAGGTAATCTGACTACCCAGATCAAGAACGGCGCGCCTTATGATGTGTTTTTGTCGGCAGATATGTCATTTCCGGAAAACTTGTATAAAGAAGGGTTCAGCACCAAAGAGCCGACGGTTTATGCTTACGGCAGCCTGGTGATATGTAGTACACAGGATATTGGTTTTGAAAATTGGGAAAGGGAATTGATGAGTCCGAGGGTAAAAAAGATCGCTATTGCAAACCCATCCATTGCGCCATATGGAAAGGCAGCTGAGGAAGCGCTGAAACAGAAGGGCATATTAAATGATATAAAATCGAAGGTTGTTTACGGCGAAAGCATCGCACAGGTAAACACTTACATCACTACCGGAGTAACGGACGTAGGGTTTACCACACAGGCTTTGATCAAGGATTCGGAAGGGAAAATGAAACTGTATTGGAGAGCTATCGACCCGAAAAATTATATGCCAATTAAACAGGGCATGATCATTATTAAGAACAGTAAAGAGATAGCGAACGCCCAAAAGTTTTTCGATTATATGCAAAGCGCAGAAGCCAAAAAGATATTGAAGGAATATGGGTATAGGGTTTAAAGCCTCACCCTATATCCCTCTCCAAAGGAGAGGGAATAATTTCTTAGAACTATCACTATTGTTATTTTTGATCTGAATGGATCTTACTCCCATCTGGCTTACGCTTAAACTTGCCGGGATCACTACCCTGGTTCTGCTGCTCATCGGTTTGCCGTTGGCTTACTGGCTATCTAAAGGCCGTTCCATATTCAAGATAATCCTCGAAGCTATTATCACCATGCCGCTGGTGTTACCGCCATCGGTATTAGGGTTTTACCTGTTGATGGCATTCAGCCCTAAACATGGCATTGGCGCATGGCTGCAGGATACGTTCGATCTACAATTGGTTTTCTCGTTCCAGGGATTAGTGCTGGCGTCGGTTATTTATAGTATGCCGTTTATGATAGGTCCGATAAAATCGGCTTTGCAGCAATTGCCGGTTTCGTTATCACAGGCATCTTATACCTTGGGAAAAAGTGAACGGGAAACATTTATTCGCGTGTTAATGCCCAATATCCGGGCATCTGTGTTAACCGCAGTCATATTAACCTTTGCGCATACTTTAGGCGAATTTGGTGTGGTTTTGATGATCGGCGGGAATATTCCTGGCATAACACGAGTGGCCTCTATTGCCGTTTACGATTCGGTTGAGAATATGGACTACCACTCGGCCAATAACTATTCGCTTGTACTGTTTTGTATCACTTTTATAATGGTGATATCGGTGTTCGTGTTTAATAAATATAAAGCTAAAAGCCCGCTGGAATGATCACTGTTGATATAGAAAAAAGATTAAAAGCTTACCACGGGCAGCAAATACTGAAAATTGTAAAAGATTTTCCCTCAGGAAGCATAATCAAGATATATGGGCCGTCTGGCGTAGGAAAAACTACTTTTTTAAAGATCATTGCCGGACTGATCGAACCAGAAAAAGGAAAGATCATTTTTGACGATCAAACCTGGGTTGATACCGATTCGAGGATATTTCTTTCGCCTCAAAAACGCAAAGTTGGTTTGGTCTTTCAGAACTACGCCCTTTTTCCAAATATGACCGTTCGGCAGCACCTGGAATATGCTACCGATGATGCTCAATGGATTGAACATTTACTAAAAATAGGCAAGCTGGAAACGCTTACCACACATAAACCGGAATACCTTTCCGGCGGACAACAACAGCGTTTAGCCATACTGAGGGCGCTGGCTATCAAACCTAAATTGCTGTTAATGGATGAGCCGTTCTCGGCCCTTGACCCTGAAATGCGTTCTGCGTTAATAACAGAATTAAAAACGGTTTGGAAAGAATATAGGATGACAGTATTGATCGTAAGCCATAATCCGCAGGAATTGGATGGCATAGCAGATGATGAATTATATATCGCACCCTTGTAGAGACACAATGCATTGCGTCTCTACAACAAATATATTACCGTGCCTGGCTTACTACGATCTTATCTAAATTATGTAAATACCTGCGGCCGGTTTTTTGGTCGAGGATAGACACCATTTGCAGGCTTTCAGGTAGTTCAGCTATCTTTTTACCATTCTTTTCAAGCACAATATACACATGGTCGCCGATTTCGGTATTGAATAATTCGTTCCATGAATAAACAGCCTTGTAACCATCGGAGCCTGTACAAACAAAATAGAACTGGCTGTATAAATGCGGTGTAGCCGTTAGCTGACTGTGCAGTAATATATCCTTCAGCAACACACCTTTCAGGTTCTCGTCGCCATGCTTAAAATTGCCGAGGTGATCGGTCACTTTAATATCGCCAATATCTTTTAGCGGATAACTTTTCAGTGAGTCGATGGTGATCACCGATTCCTTTTTAATATCACCTGTAATGGTGAATTGATATGTAGGCTTGTAGGTTGTTTTTTCCTGTGCAAAAACGGTTGCGCAAATCAGTACAAAAAACAGAGTAAGGTATTTTTTCATGAAGATAAGCTTTTGGATAAAGGTATTTGTTTTTACTTATTGCCCAGAACATTTACAGCCTCAATTGTCATGCTTCTCTAAAAAAGAGTAAATTTATTCATCGAAAGAAAATCATACATCTTCCGGTTCCGTAAGTACTCTAAAAAAATTCGCAATACATGAAACCGATCAAAATATTTTCTTTGCTAGCTCTGGGGGCTATTTTTTCGATGTCCTTCAAAAGCGGCAAAACGGTAAAACCCGTTGATAAAGGCTTTGCTGTCATCGAATTATTTACTTCCGAAGGCTGCTCAAGCTGTCCGCCGGCTGACGCACTTGTAGCCAAAGTGCAAAAGGAAAGCAGTGATAAGCCTGTTTATATCCTGGCCTATCATGTCGACTATTGGAACCGTATGGGGTGGAAAGACGCATTCAGCGATGCTGCTTATTCCGACCGCCAACGTCAATATGCTCGCTGGTTAAAACTTGGGTCACTGTATACACCGCAGGTAATAGCTAATGGCGTAAAGGAATTTGTGGGTTCTGAGGAAGCAACTTTACGAAATGCCATTAAAACCGATCTGCAAAAACCCGCAAAAGCTGAGTTATCACTTACTAATTTAAGAGAGAATAGAGGGAAAGCCAATCTGCAATATCATGTTGAAGGTGTAACAAACAATTCATCCTTAGTAGTGACACTGATCGAAAAAAATGCAACTACAAAGGTACTTAAAGGCGAGAATGGCGGGCGCACATTATCTCATGTGCAGATCGTACGTAAACTGCAAAATGTGTTGTTAAATAATCATAATAGCGGTGATGTCAGTATCGAGTTGCCTGCCGGATTTTCACCGGATGGTTTTGAAGTGATCGGCTTCGTTCAAAACAATTCGAACGGTGAGATCATGGGCGCAGCCAGATCAGAATTTTCAGCAGCCGTTATAAAAGCCAAATAGCTTTATTTTGATAAATTCACCCCGTAACATGAAAGTTATCAAGGAAAAACATCCTTTAGTGATGCGCTGGACCCATTGGGTCAACTTTCCGGTGCTTGCCATTATGATATGGAGCGGCCTGCTGATCTATTGGGCCAATGACGTGTACACCGTCACCATATTCGGGCATACATTTGTGCGGTTTTTCCCCGAATGGTTCTATAAAACGCTGCATATTCCACAGCGCCTTGCCGAAGGGATGGCGTTCCATTTCCTGTTTATGTGGTTCTTTACCCTGAATGGAATTTTTTATGTGTTATATACCCTAATCTCAGGCGAATGGCGGTACCTGCTACCCAACGAGCATTCATTTAAAGAGGCATGGCAGGTGATTCTGCACGATTTGCATATCCGCAAAACGATGCCACCGCAGGACAAGTATAATGCGGCGCAACGCATAGCCTACACGGCCATTATTATAATGGGAATCGGGTCTGTTATCACCGGACTGGCTATTTATAAACCGGTGCAGTTTTATTGGCTGGCGTGGTTGTGCGGCGGCTATCATTTAGCGCGGATATGGCATTTTGCATTAACAATTGGATATGTGCTGTTTTTCCTGGTGCACATTATCCAGGTGATATTGTCCGGATGGAACTATTTCAGGTCGGTGTTATCTGGCTTTGAAGTGGTGTAAGAAAAACCTAAACCTGCTGT
>JBQCEA010000417.1:0-9106 GCA_051960695.1 Mucilaginibacter sp.
TATATCGGTTTGACCCTGGAGCCATTCCCAGGTACCATCCGAACTGCCGTCATCAACCACAATGATCTGTGTTTTGCAAATGGTATTTCGGCAGCTGTCCACTGCACGCGGCAAACACCACAAGCGGTTGTAGGTGGGGATGATTATGGAGACGTCGATGTTAGATATCACCTTGGATTGGAATATCTGATGAATGCTGCTTTTTATAAGATACGTAATTGAAATTTCTTTTCAATCTCAAGAATGCTTGTTCAATATATCTGAATGACAGTATTGATAGAATCAATAACATGGTTAGATGAATTAAATAGGCCGATGTTGGTGACGTAAGAATCTTCGATATCCCATTATTTATTATAATTCTTTGATGTAGATAATCAATAAATTGATAATAATAGTATGGAATGATCTCATGATATAAATATATGCCATAGCTTATTTTACCAACGAAAACAAGTGCTTTATTATTAAGGAGATAATTCGTTATTTGGTTATAATTTTTTTTGCCTGCATAAATTATAGCATTAATAGCAATTATTGCATCAGCTCCTCTAACAGTAACAATCTTGTATCCGAAATGGTCCAGATACATCGTCAAAATAGCTATTGGCAATAGCATTAAAAATGCTTTAGTTATGAGACCCTTTAAATCTGTATAGGTTTGCACATATGCATAAAGTGCGCCAATAGCGAATGCTGTTATACAGGGCAACAATAGTATGGTGGAAAATACTCCGTAATAATGGTTAAGTATAAGGCTGCTTACTAATCCTATAATTACTGATAAAAGTATAATTTTAAGGAGATGTTTTTGGGGTGAATAGATGATAACCCAAGGCCAAATAATATAAAATTGTTCTTCAACAGCAAGTGACCAGGTATGTGAGAAGAGCGGAAAGGAGTTCTCTTTAAAGAACAAGAAATTTGATGTATACGTTAGAAAGTAGGTAAGGTGATTTCTTACATATATATCGCCTAATACATATGCAACAATAAATACAAGTAAAAAGTAAATAGGGAAAATCCGAAGAGCCCTGCGAATATAAAAGTTCTTAATGATACAAAGCTTATCAGAAGTTTCATTTCTTGCATTAAGTAGTATTCTCGTGATGAGATAGCCACTCAATACAAAAAAAAGATCTACCCCAAACATACCCGAGGGCATGAGTTTGCTAAATATAAAGTTTAGCGGTTCTGTTCTAAATGAATAAGGCCCCCAATGAGCTACAATTACGAAGAATACAGCAAATGCCCTTAATGTGTCTAATCCCTTTATATATTTCATGAAGGTCTTTGAACTAATGTTAACTTACACCCTTTTTGAGACCTTAACTCTCCTAAATCCAAACAGCTTATGATATGCCGGCCGGAAGGTATCTTTAAATAGCCTGTTGATTTTCATGGGTAATTCTATCTGTAGTTTACCTGTGAATTCTGATAACCAGTTAAGCCGGCCTGACAACGCTTTTTCGAGGCGGTAGCTTTCCCTGATGTATTGGTAATCTGCAGTATAGTAACCCAAAAAATGAAATACCACGGGTGATACTTTTTCAAATGGGTACCAGCTTTGATGTCGCTTGTCGGGCAGGGGAGGATTAATCAACCAGCGTGCGCCATTGACAACATCTATTTTATAACCTCCAGGGCATGCCTGCGGATCGCTCATGATCGTTCCGTCATCCGGTATAGGTTGTTGGTCATGCAATTGCATGGCCAATGCCATGATCAGCTCATCATTCGCCTGGTTTCTGAGCCGCACGAAACCGATCTCATCATACTGACTTTCCAGCGAGCGGGCCGTATTATAAACAGCAGTTGCTTCTGCGCCTTTTTCGATATAATAAATCCCCCCATTAAATTTAGGCAAATGAGGTAAGTTAAATTTGCTGCATACCGCTTTGATGTCACCAAACCATTCACCTTCTGCAATATATCCACCAACAACAGACACACTATGGCCTTTGAACCGGTCGAAAACAGATTCCAGATTATCAAAGATCAGGCAGTCACTATCAATAAACAATGTTTGGCCTTCATCAGCCAACTGGTCTAAAAATAACTTGGATGAAAAGCCTTTTCCTAATTCGCCCGGGTGGATGTTATGTAATATGATTTTTCCTTGCAGGTCAGCGGGTAAGTATTCCGGGTGGTCGGTTACCAGTTTAAATTTGATATCGCTGTTTTTATGCCACCATAAAAACGATCTTGCCAGGTTTATAGCAAGATCTATATAGTATTTTTTGCCGGTGGCTATAGTAAGAACAGTCCTATTTGTGGTCATTTTTTCTTTAATGATCTTGCGGAAGACAATATCCTGAAGCACAATTCATACACCTCGTTGTTCATCAGCTGCTTTAAGGCAAGCTTAGGAAGTAATGCTGCTAGTTTTAATGCCATTAATAATTTACGTCCGGCGGACGGCGCTGGCAATGTCAGCAAATGTTCTTCGGTTTTTTGATCGATAGAGTTGGTCATGTGCCAGTTGCGCGGTGTACTTTCCAAATAACCTTCATGTGTAATCATGATATGGTCTACCGGATCCTGGATAACGCTGATCAATCCTGTTCGGCTAAAATGCCGTGTCAGAAAATTCTCGAAACCATCTTCGCCTAATTTGTCTCCCTTTGGAGCGTTCAGCAATTGTTCGAAACCCTCTCTTATAAATACGGTTTTGCAGATGCACGGATTAGCTGAGAAACCAAAAGGCGTTTCATACAGGTCGCTTGTAACTGGTTTCTGTTTCATGTCATCCGGCAAAGGCCCGAATTTGCTGTATATGATCTGCAGCCAATGGCTATTTGTATTTAGCAGATCAATAAAGGCAGTTAACTTAACATCAGCATTAAACTGCCAGTCGTCTTCGAGCCAGAAGAAATAAGGAGTATCGATCACACTCAATGCCTGCAGGATATTATTGATGTAGCCTTTACGAACAGGCGACTGTATGACCATATCCGGCTGCACGTGATCAACAATTGAGCTATTAACTTTCCCGTCTATAGCCAGGATGGTTTTGGCAAAAGGATAATCGCAGGCTTTTTTGAACGAATTATAAGTGTCGTGCAATAAGTACTCCCTGCCTTCGCAGGTAAAAATTATAAACGATACCTTTTCAGTCGCCATAGGTATAGTTCAGCGAATTATTGACGGCCAGTATATTCTGGTACCTGAATATTTCTAATGCAGAATTATATTCACCCATCGGGTATAGTTTATTCTGTGGCATTATACGGTAGAATTTATACTGAGGCAATATTTTGTAGTAATTATAGAAGAATGTCTTGGAAACAATATTGAATTCATTGAACTCGAATTGCACTACATTGATCCTGTTTTCTTCGATCATTTTTTGGGCGCCTTTCAGCACCTCAAACTCATGGCCTTCAACATCTATTTTCAAGAAATCGATGGTGTCTATATTGTTTTCTTTACAAAAGTCGTCAATAGTAATTAAATCACAGATAACCGCCTGGTCGGGTTCACCGGCGAATGTAAAAATATCGCTTATGGTGTCCTTATAGGCCGTCATCATCGCATCGTCTTTATCGTTCGAGCTTTTGAAGAGTGTGATGGTACCGTTGCTGCTGCCTACTGCTGTATGATGCGACTTAATGTTTAGTACTTTGGTGTTCTCCAACAATGTTTTAAAAGTTGGTTTACCCGGCTCAAAGCAATGGATCTCGGCATCAGGAAAGTTTTTTCGCAGCATCATCGCATAATCGCCGATGTTGGCACCCACATCAAATATCAACCGGGGGTCTCTTTTAAAGATCCGCTTTAGCAAGATTTTGATAATATATTCCTCACCTGACAGATAAGTGTTATGCCCGGCTCCTATCTGGACATGTGCATGTGCCAGCAGGTCAACATTCATCGACTTGAGACTCCGGATCATGAGGCGTTCTAATAAACTTTTCATCAGCCCGTAATTTTGTTTTTAAGATACTGCATATATGATACGGCCTTCCAGCCTATTAGGTTAGATAATGTGTGAGGAAATGCGTTCTGATACGGATTATAACGATGTTGGGGCATTAGCTTTCGTGCTTTTTTTGAAGCACGGCCGGAGATGTCTTTATGCTGAGGAAATGCTCTCACTGCCAAATCATTGTACATCATAGCAAATATCTTATCGATCAATTCCTGGTCTTTACCTTGCCGGCTAAGATGATCGTATTTCAAATCTACCGCTAACAGGCTGCTTTCAAGTCCCTTTGGGCTTTTTAAAGCTGATAAAGATTTATAGTCGGAATGTTTGCGATAATAATTAACCGTATCACTGAACCTGATACCTTCGCTTGCCAATATTGCCCTGCAAAAGAATTCACCGTCGTCATCAACGCTCAATTGCTCGTTCCATGCCCCTGCTTTTCTGATCACGTCAATAGGGGTGAGCCAGGCATTAGGTTGTATCATGCCGCCAAATCCATAGATGATCTCCCACGAAGCATATAATTTTATTAGAAAATCAGCTGCATCGTCAAAATCATGGCT
The DNA here is from genome assembly GCA_051960695.1 of Mucilaginibacter sp. Classification (GTDB taxonomy): domain Bacteria; phylum Bacteroidota; class Bacteroidia; order Sphingobacteriales; family Sphingobacteriaceae; genus Mucilaginibacter. Next base: position 4,495 of record JBQCEA010000417.1, read on the forward strand.
ATACCATTCAGGATTAACTTTCTGCTTTTGGTAATCCGAGCCATCAGCAAAGTGAACAGTATGGCACAAAGCTATATGACAGGTACTTTTATTGAGCGCACCGATCTGTGATGTAATTTTATCAGGTGCAAGCAAGTCATCGGCATCTAAGAATTGAATATACTCCCCTTTGGCTAAGGACAATCCGTTATTTCTTGCTGCACTTGCGCCTTTGTTTTTTTTGCTTAGCTATAATTAGGCCGTCAAACTTTTGAGCAATTGCCAGGGAATTATCAGTTGAACCATCATCTACTATAATGATCTCCTTATTAGGCCATGTTTGGGCAATAGCCGAACGAATAGTTTCATCCAGGTGTTTATCGGCGTTGTAGACAGGAATAATGATGGAAACCAACGGTTCAGCCATTTTTTCTGAGTGATGGTTTAAATAGCCGGATCATCTTTTCCCTGAACCAAATAGCGAATAGCGGGTTCAATTGGGCCATAAATTTAAAAGTGCTGTTGCCCTCATATGGAGTAGTATACCCAAGGGTTTTAGAAAGCAATAGTGCCTTCTTTACATATTTCCAATTCTGAACTGCCGCAAGATTGCCCATTAACGGCCACAAACGATTTGCAATTTGTAAACCAAATTCAGGTTTAACAGATGCAATTTTTTCAAGCACATGATATTGGGCCTCTAAGCACTTATTGGCGTTCGATGCAGACATCGAATTGCCAATCCTGTAATTGATAATACTGATCTCCGGTTCAACCGAAAATTTTAAGCCACCTATCGCCATTTTGATATGAAAGGCCGAATCTTCATTATAAAGTACCAGTGGGTCAGTGTCATAACCACCGGCTTGTATAAACTTTACTTTATTGTACAGGCCACAAAATGGGTTGATCTGTTCCTGTATGGCATAAGCAATAGCGTTTCTTTCAAGTCTTGCTTTATCAAACTTCCTGATACCTAACAATTCATTAGTTGCATTGTCGCGGTATTCATAATTGAATAATACCACATCCGGACAAGCACCAGAATTGATCCATTGATGTGCCAGGGTAGTAAAATTGGGCAAAAGCTCGTCGTCAGCATCATGAAAATGTATCCAGTCGCAGTAAGTAGCCGTGGCCAATTGGTTTTTCCCGAACGAGCAGCCTTTGTTAACTGTCCCATTTAATACTTTGACACCAAACTGTGCTGCCACCTCCGCTGTATTGTCTATGCTGCAATCGTTATAAACCAAGATCTCGTCAAATGGAACAAACTGATCTTTGGCGGACTGCAATAATCGTGGCAGGTAAATTTCCGCGTTATATGCGGGTATGCAAAGCGCCAGGGTAGCCATCACTTTCTTCTTTTCGCCTTGATGCGTTTTAGTGCATACTTCAATATCGGTTTCAATGGCTGGGTATCCAATACTTCTGCAATGCTGGTATGCTTATCGGTTGGCGTATAAATACGGTTCAAAAAGTCATTTGCGACTGAAGACTTAAAACCATTGATCGCTATATGGTATAGCCGCAGGTTTTGTGGGATTATCTTTTCGGCAGAAAGTTGGGTTTTAACTGTATTCATTCCGGCTCGGGCCATCTGATCATAAGATTCTTCATCCAGTTCACTCATCGTTGCCAGGCAATCTGCTAAAGCTTTGGCGTCATTAGCTTTATATTTGAGCCCGTTTATCCCATGTTGGATAAGTTCCGAAGCACCCGCACCATCCGAGCAAATCAGGGGTGTTCCTGCTGCAAGAAATTCGGTACAGGTAAAATTGAACATATCCCATGTTGAACACACAACGCCGAAACGGGCATTCTTTTGAACCTGGCTGATCTCATCCGCGCTTAAAGCTTTGTGCGGTATTACAAATCTTTCCCAAACATTCGCATAGTTCTGTTGCAAATATGCCGCCATGCTTTTCTGATCTCCATAACCCATATCGCGACCATACCAATCAATAGGCAATACTTTATTACCGGCAGCCTCCAATGCCTCACATAATTGTATGGGACCCTTCCAAAGCTGTATTCGTGCTGTTACAACACCATGTGGCTTACGATTTGCAAACGGTACAGTCTGCTCAAGTTTCGGCTCAAATACAGGTAATATATGGCTGACTTTTTTAGAAAGTAATGCTTCCCAGGCAAGTTGATTTGCTGTACTGTGTGATATTAAGGCATCGCACAGCGGCAGCAGCAACAATTCTGCTTGTTTCAGAAAATCAGTGTGGAGCGTATCATTCCCTTCATGAAAACTGATCTGCCCGGCACTGCCGTGAAAACGGGTAATAACGGGCCTGTTGTGCCTGATCACCCAAGGGATAAATCCCAAGCCAAAATCAGTACATTCGATAATATCGAACCCACTGCCTTCATTGGCTTGTTCAAACATGGCCCATGCTGCAGCAATATTTCGCTTCAATTCAGGAAAGAGATCGAATTTGCTGAATTGATCCAGGTATTTATGATAGAGATGCTCCTTAAGGTATTCTATTTCTATCCCCTCATTTACCAATTTATCGTCACCTTGTAAATAACCGCTTCCCATGAGCACCTTTATGCGCTCACAATGCGGTTTCAATGCCTTGATATAATGAAGATAGTAGGTAGATATACCACCGCCGGAATGAGGATAATATTCAGGAAGTATAAAAAGGATATTCAATTATTCAGCTACTTTGATCCATGCCGAACAGAAATTTCGCCCGTGCATGTCCTTCTGCAATGAAAGCTCAGTTTCCTTCTTTTTGTATGCATTATCCAGGTTACTGTATAATAATCCGAAAAACGCATAGGTGCGGAAACTAAGTAATTTATAATTTGGCAAACAATCAGTCAGCAATTCTTTAGATATGCCTTTGCCTATCGAGTAGGGAAGGCCCTCCACATGGATGTCGGTAATGCTCCATAACTCAGGTTCGTTTAAAGGCTCGCTGATGATATTTTCATGAAGCAGTTTTTGGTTAATCCTCTCCATATAGGTCGGCACCCGGAAAATTCTCTTGAGTTTATTTAGGATACGCTCACCTAACGGAATACCATTATTGCGTTTGCTGTTTAACCGACTGGCATCGTACTCTTTAGTTCTTTTGATATATACATCGCTTTCCAGTGATCCGGCAAAAGGATCGTGTATCGTGATGAGGATGCTGCCAGGTTTTTGAATGCGGTTAATATGTTGTAAGAAATCAGCCAGGTCAGGAATATGATGCAAAACCGATGAAATAATGATCACATCGTATTGGTCATTAACTGCCGCAATATCGCCATTGATTGTCCTGATCTGTTTATGCCATGCAGAAGAGCGTTTTAAGGCAAGCTCCAGCATTCTTTGTGAAGTATCCAGCAGGTGTATTTCAGATATCTGGTTGACGAGTGTTGTTTTTAGCAGTAATTCAGTTGCAAGGCCTGTGCCACAGCCGATATCCAGTAGCTTTAACCCTGAACGACCGGCAATGTGAGGTTTTATATCATTGATCAGCAACTCATATTGTTGCGGCAGGCTTTCCCACATTTCCCGATGCAGCTCATCGTAGTTATTAGCTTCATAGTCGTGGAAAATTACATTTACCAGCGAATGGAATTTCCCCGGGTCTTTAACCAGGGCTTTCTTCTCAATTAACGGGCTTAATGATTGGTAGATATCACTCATTGGCTCTTATAAATTCGGCATTAAAAATACCCTCGTCGGCTTTTCTTATTTCAGTGTTCCAGGTTTCTGCGATGGTGAGCATATACATTTCTGTTCCCCATATCCAATCATCGTCTGTATCCCCCCAGGCGCCTAATGCAATGGTATAATTGCCGGGTCGTAGAACGTTCGCTGAGATTTTGAAAGTTATTTTAAAATCGTTCTGTTCAACAGGTCGCCCTTCTGCACATTCACGCATGGTAAACAGTCTTACCCCATTGCTATAAAACGATATGATAAACACTGCACGCTTAAATGCCTGTTTCGCATAACCCTCAACTTCAACCTTAATGGCTTTGTCGACGGGCAATGTATTATTGCTTTTTTGATTGTTTACACTTATGGCGTTGAATACCATTTTACTGACGAGATTACCGCTAAATACGCCGCTGATATTGCTTCCGGTATTGAGTAGTTCGTGATAGCCATTCAACGTATCACCAATAGAACCGGATAGTTTCAATGTTCCCTTATCAAGCAATATACCCGTTTTGCATAAGCTCAACACAGCACCCATATTATGGCTCACAAAAAGCACGGTGCGGCCTTCACCTTTGCTTACGTCGCCCATCTTGCCGAGGCATTTCTTCTGAAATTCAGCATCGCCAACAGCTAATACTTCGTCAACGATCAATATTTCCGATTCCAGGTGAGCGGCCACAGCAAAAGCTAAACGCACATACATGCCTGATGAATACCTTTTCACAGGAGTATCCACATATCGCTCAACTCCGGCAAAGTCTACTATTTCGTCAAATTTGCGTTTTATTTCAGCTTTGCGCATTCCCAATATTGCGCCGTTAAGAAAGATATTTTCCCTGCCTGTCAGCTCCGGGTGAAAACCGGTACCAACTTCCAGCAAACTTGCTATCCGCCCTTTGATCTTTACTGAGCCCGTAGTAGGAGAGGTAACCCGGCTTAATATTTTGAGTAACG
>JBQCEA010000418.1:0-2656 GCA_051960695.1 Mucilaginibacter sp.
CGGCAACTTCGTAAACATTTTTGGTATTATCGTCCCAGCCGAGGCGTGTTTTAACGGTTACAGGCAAATGCGTTGCATTAACAACAGCCTTGGTCATGGCAACCATTTTATCAATATCCTGCAATAAGCTGGCGCCTGCCCCGCGGCAAGCCACGTTCTTTACCGGGCAGCCATAATTAATATCGATCAGGTCAGGGGCTACCTGGCTGGCTATCTCCGTTGCCTCGCGCATATGCTCAATGTCACTACCAAATATCTGGATACCAATGGGCCTTTCGTATTCAAAAATATCCAGTTTCTGTTTGCTTTTTGCGGCATCACGTATTAACCCCTCCGACGAGATAAACTCGGTGTACATCATATCCGCTCCGTTCTGCTTGCACACATAGCGAAATGGTGGATCACTTACATCCTCCATCGGCGCCAGCAGCAGCGGAAAATCCCCTAAGTCAATATTTCCAATTTGTACAGACATGGCTTATCTTTAACCGCGCAAATTTACGAAATTTGCAGGATAGTATGACAAACAGCCCGCTTAACCCGGTACCTCACAAACAAATGCATCCGGGAATGCAGTTTCTTACCTTAATTGGATTGCTGATATTGATGCTTATCGTAGGCAGTTTTATCGGGATTGCAGTAATTACTGCCAGGTATGGCGCTAATGAGTTAATGGGTATCATGCAAAACAAGGTGGGTGGGGCAAATGCGGCGTCAGCGCTTTGGATATTACAATTTACAGGCACAACATTCCCGATACTGATCACACCGATCATCTTTTCCTATTTAGTCGTTCGTGACCCGGACGAATATCTAAAAAACAACTTTCATTTTCCATGGCTGCTGATAATACTGGTATTTCTGACGATGATGCTGGCCAATCCGCTTATAGAATACCTGGGAAATATTAATGCTAAAATGGTTTTACCAAAAGCTTTGAAATGGCTGGAGGACTGGATGCGCGAAAGTGAAGATCAGGCTAAAAAACTGTCGGATACCATGATGCAGATGAATACATTTTGGCAAATGATATTCGACCTGCTTTTCATTGGCTTACTCACGGCAGTGGTTGAAGAGATATTGTTCAGGGGATGTTTCCAAACCATATTTTTACGGTGGACAAACAACGTACATGCAGCAGTTTGGATAAGCGCAATCCTGTTCAGCGCTATGCACCTTGAGTTTTACGGCTTTTTGCCGCGTGTGGTATTGGGTGTGCTATTCGGTTATTTTACAGCCTGGAGTGGTAGTATTTGGCCGGCCATTTGGGGGCATTTTATTAATAATGGTACAGTAGTGGTTGTAACTTATTTGTATCAGAATAAAATGATCACCCTTAATCCGGATGAAAACCAGACCTTTAACAACACCGCCTATCTTGTAAGCTTTATAATTACATTATTTTTATTGTTTATTTATTGGTATCTTTCTAACAAATGGCACGCTGCCCGCTATGGAGAAGAATTGGATTAAAATATTCTCGTCAACAAATTACTACCAGGCCGAGATAGTGAAGCAGATGCTTATTGAAAACCAGATAGATACTGTACTGTTAAATAAGCAAGACTCGTCGCACCGCACCTTCGGCGATATCGAAGTTTATATTCACAAGCAGGATTTTAGCAACGCCATTGAGGCGATGATCCTGAACCAGATCAATCTATGAAAACACGCGCCATTACAGGCTTTTTCTTTGTTATAGTAATGCTTGGCTCCGTTTTATTGGGGCCTTATGTCTTTGGGATATTCTACCTGTTATTAAGTGCATTTTGCCTTCATGAGTTTTATGGATTAGTAAAACGAAGCGGCATTCGCCCAAACCGGTTTGTGGGTTTGACAAACGGCATATTTGTTTACAGCATATTTGCGCTGATAACTTTCAATAGTTCCGAGCCGCTTTATCATAAGCTGGTTTTCCTGCCAAGTATAACACTTGCTGCTATATTCTTCACGGAGCTATACCAAAAGAACGAAGCGCCGTTTACCAATATCGCTTATACCTTTATGGGTATTATTTACGCCATATTGCCTTTTACCTTCTTCCATGCGCTGGCTTATGTCGGCGGTAGCTTCAATTTCCATATTCCGCTCGCATTCCTCATTATGCTTTGGGCAAATGATACCGGCGCATACCTGAGCGGACGCGCATTTGGCAGAACGAAGCTTTTTGAGCGCCACTCACCTAAAAAAACATGGGAGGGCTTTATTGGCGGAGTATTGATTGCAGCAGTTGCGGGTTTTATCCTTAGCCGGTTCTATACGGAGCTGCCCTGGACGCAATGGGTATCAGTTGCTATCCTTATCGGCTGCTTCGGTACACTGGGCGACCTCGTAGAATCGATGTTAAAACGTAGCATCAATGTAAAAGACTCAGGCGGTATTTTACCGGGCCATGGTGGCCTGCTCGATCGCTTTGATGGCTTGCTGCTTTCTGCGCCTATCGTATATACTTATCTTTACTTAATTACAAATTTGTAATTTTGCATTAAATTTTCTGAAGATGACCATCCATAAAGAAGGATATACCTCCCTGGCGATTTGCATATTGGTAATATTTGTTGCAAACGCACTAATACAGTTCTATTACCCTTCGGCCCACACGCTGAAGTGGATCGTTTATATTTTATCGTTCGCGCTGTTTATTATTATACTGCAG
>JBQCEA010000419.1:0-9076 GCA_051960695.1 Mucilaginibacter sp.
GCGGCAGCAGTTTCATCACCGCTTCAGTTTCCTGTTTCCAGGTAAAATGAATGGTAACCGACTTCCGTTTATAAGCCGGACTCATCCATAGGTCATCCGCTGCAATAGTGCGTATTTCGCTGATGAAAAGGTGCGGCCCAACCTGTTTAGCCAACTTCGAAACTGCTTCCATAGCTTCAATTGCCTGATGGAATGGCACAAAATATTCCGACTGCAATTCTTTGCCGCTGCTGGGCGTAAAACCCATCTTAAAATGTGGCAACCGCTCATACCATGGTCCGGGCACACCCATTTGCTCTGTACAATTTTCGGCAGGGTGATCAAAAATAGGGTGCAGGTTTCTCGTAGCCGCTTTTGCGCCATAAAACTCGGCCTGATCATGGTCTTTTTCCGAATCTACACGGCTCTTTATCCAGACCTCGTTAATGCTATCGCTCTGCCAATCAGTAAACAGGCTAACGCTATAACCCGCCGACATGATCTTTTCGAAATTCTGCTTCAACTGTGCCATAGGCAGTTTTAAAAACACCCGCTGGCGCATTTTGTAGGTCGGCTCAATAGCAAGGGTAACTTTGGTAATAACCCCTATCGCACCTAAACCTACTACCACAGCATTTAGTTTTTCTGCATCAGAACCCTTTGATAGATGAAGAACGCTGCCATCAGCGGTTACAATTTCGAGTCCCCTGACCGCACTGGACAGATTGCCGTTATTTATGCCCGACCCATGTGTGGCCGTTGTAATGGAGCCTGCTACCGAGATATGGGGCAGTGATGCCAGATTGTGCAGCGCAAAACCGCGATGGTCAAGGTATGGTGCAAGTTCGCCGTACTTGATCCCTCCTTCCACGGTAACTGTGCGTGCCTTTTCATCGAGCGATATTACCTGGTTCAGCTCCTTGGTCGAGAGCAGGTCATCGCGGCTGTCGGCGATTGAATTAAAGCAATGGCGCGTACCCAATGCCTTAAGTTTATTATGCTTTCTCACCAGTTGCTGAACCTGCGCAACCGACTTAGGGTACTGCACATTACCGGTACTGTAAGTCAGGTTTCCCGACCAGTTTTTTAATCTTTCTTCCTGCGCCCAATCAGTAAGCGGGGATAATAAAGGTGCAGCCATTAAGGTAGTGCTTAATTGAATAAAGGTTTTCCTTTTCATAACTAATGGGTTACGGCATATTAAAGCTAAAAATAGTTACCGTAATATCCCAAATACTTATGGATGGCAATTTTAAATAAACTGCAATGAAGTTGGGAGATTTATTTTCGCTGATGCAACTTTACCGGCTCAATAAAGATCTGCTTGATGCGCGGAAATTCGGATTTGATGTGTTTAATGATCCTTTCTATGGCGTCGGTTATTTGTCCGGTCGTTAGGTTGTCTTTAAAAACGGCATTCAATTGCAGGATTACTTCTTCCGGTGCGAGGTACATAGAGAGATGCTTTTTTACCTTTATAACAGATTCGTCGGCTTCCACTAAAGCAATAATACGCCGCAGTGTTTTACGGCTCGTTGTTTCGCCCATCAGCAGGCTCTTACTTTCCCTAACCAGGATAAATGAGATGACAATCAGCATCAACCCGATGAGCATAGATGCCGCACCATCAAAATGCGGGTCGTTAAAATAGCGGCCGAGGGATATGCCTAAAAACGCGATAAATAAGCCCAGTACATCGCCTGCATCGCCCAAAAGCGTAATAAATGTTGACGGGTCCTTACTCTGTTTTACCGCCGGCCAGAATGCCGTTCTTCCCCGGTCTTTATTAAATGCTTTTAAGGCCGTGTACATAGATATGGAAGTAAATATGAGCGCAATAATCAGGATAGCATAATTCCAGATGGCGTTACCTTCAACTTCAGGATGATGAAAACGCATGAGTCCTTCATAAAAGGAAATGCATCCGCCTACTATAAAAATAATGAGGGAAACGATGAACGACCAGAAATACAACTCTCTTCCATAGCCGAACGGCCGGTCCCTGTCGGCAGGTTTGCGGCTTATCTTAATACCCCACAGCAGCAACAACTGACTGATACTGTCAATAATAGAATGGATGCCCTCCGATACCATGGAGGAGCTGCCAGTAACCGCTGCGGCAATAAATTTTGAGACGGCGATGAGCAGATCGGCCGCTAATGACACGTATATGAATGATCTTGTTTTCATTCGGGACACTTTCATTTAACAAAATTTGACCGAACATGTTGAGCTGCAATTTTTCTCTTAAAAATCTTAATCGTGAAGAAACTTTTTAAACCTCAGTTGGTTATGTGAATAATCTTTACTCTAAAATTTTTCTCCAATGAAAAAGTTCTCTTTACTCCTATTAAGCGGAATGGTCCTTTTTGCAGCATGTAAGAAGGATCATGTAAAAAACACTGGCATCAACGGTGATCGTAAGGTTGATACGCTACAAGGCGCTATTACCAAAGATCTTACCCTTGATGGCACCAAAAACTATTTTTTAAAGGGGCAGGTATACGTTAAAAACAACGCCACATTGACCATCCCCGCAGGAATAACTGTATATGCACAGGTAAATGCCGAACGCTCGGCAAAAAGTGCATTGATCATTACACAAGGATCAAAGATCAACATCAATGGTACCCTTGATCAGCCTGTAGTGTTTACCTCTGCAGCGTCTAACAAACAACCCGGCGACTGGGGCGCAATTGTTATCCTGGGCAAAGCGCCAACCAACTCAGGTACAGGATATGCAGCCGGATTACCACAAACCACCGACACACAATATGGCGGTAATGTAGCGACTGACAATTCAGGCTCCATCACTTACCTGCGTCTGGAGTATACAGGTGGCATAAACCCGCCGGCTGAAGACGAATGGGCTATAGATAAAGTAAGCGGCCTGTCGTTGCTAAGTGTTGGTTCAGGAACCCACATTGATAATGTGATGGTGAAATATTCCAACGATGACAGCTTTCAGTGGGTTGGCGGCACGGTAAATGCCACACACCTGATCAGCTATAATGCCGGCGATGATGACTTTGACTTTGATATGGGTTATGAAGGCAACCTCCAGTTCCTGATCGGTTACCGTACTCATGCTTCTTCACCGGCCTTGCGTGCAAATGGCGTTGAAAGTTATAATGATTCAGTTCCTACAACCAATACTCCATTAACACGTCCGGTTATTTCTAACATGACTATTGTAGGCCCGCAAGGAGTTGACGCCACTACTACCAATATTTGGATGGGCGTTTATATGCGTAAAGGCACACGCCTGGCTATCAGGAATTCGCTGGATGCAGAATATTCAAAAGGTGGCTTTATGGTATGCCCGCGCACACGCCCGGTAATATTAGCTGATAACGATGCCGAATTCAGGGATAACCTGGTGCAAAGTGATACTACTAACAGGGCATTTGTATGGGATCAGGGGCATATTGTTGCTGTGGTTGACACTCAGTTGGCTACATTTGAAACAAATTCCGTTAACAAAGACAGCGTTTTGAGCGCTTCTTCTGCTCTGAAATTAATGACCATGTACCCTGGCAGCGGTAATGCGCCGGATCTTACACCTGCTGCTGGTTCACCTGCTTTACATGGTGTCGATTTTACAGGGCCTGACTTTTCAAATTCATTCTTTGTACAAACCAACTATCGTGGTGCTATTGGAACAACCAACTGGGCAGCACAAAGTGCCTGGGCCGACTGGCGATAATATAATGATCTTTATAACTGAAAAGCAGGGCTCCGGTCCTGCTTTTTTATTGCCTGCCTTTAATATCAGTGTCGATTTTTATGACAAACGGTACAGACAGCATTTTTTCTCCTTCACCCGAAAATCTCTATCTTGCCCAATTCATAACTGCCATTAAATGTACGACATCTGCTGTATTGGACATATTACGCTTGATAAAGTAGTTACTACCCGCTCTGTAATGTATATGGCAGGCGGTACAGCCTTTTACTTTTCGTCGGCGCTTCAAAACATGGATGCTACTTACCTGCTGGTTACATCAGTGGCCGAAAGCGAAATACATTATGTGGATGAGTTGCGCGAAAAAGGAATAGAAATATGGGCATACCCAAGTCCGCATACAGTCTATTTCGAAAACATTTATGCTGAAAACCAGGATCAGCGTACCCAAAATGTACTCCAGCAGGCAACTCCGTTTACCATAGACCAGCTCATTGAAGTTGAATCGAAAATATTTCACCTGGGCCCGTTGCTGGCAGACGATATTTCTGTCGACCTGATCAAATTCCTGGCGGCAAAAGGCCGGGTGTCATTAGATGCACAAGGTTACCTGCGCAAAGTACAGGATCAGAAAGTATTTGCTATTGATTGGCCGCAAAAGCGGAATGGGCTGCAGTATATAGGCATTTTAAAGGCTGATGAGGCCGAAATGGCGGTGCTGACGGGAAATAGTAATGTAAAAGAAAGCATGAAAATACTGGCCGATTGGGGCGTAAAAGAAGTGGTGATCACCAATGGCAGTATGGGTTCACTGATCTATAGCGATAGTCAATTCTACAATATACCTGCCTACCCTCCTTTGAATTTAATTGATGCCACCGGCTGTGGCGATACCTACATGGCCGGTTACTTACTTCAGCGGGTTAAAGGCATTGATATACAGAAAGCTGGTGAGTTTGCTGCAGCAATGGCGAGCTTAAAAATGGAGTCGCCGGGCCCATTTACCGGAACAAAGCAGGAAATTTTTGAGCGCATGGGTACAACTAAATCCTGAGTAAATCAGTAAAAGGACTAAACAATTTTGTGGTAGTTTTATTATAATACTACCACAGGACTTCTGTACTGATGAAAAGAATCTTTACTGCCTTACTATTCACTATTATTACTTGCCAGGTTTTTGCCCAGCAGGATTCATTGAAAGCTTACAATACAAACCGTATCCGGATAACATCTCATGGTATGGAGGTTTTAGGCGGCTGGGGATTAGCCAATATAGGCGTTGGTGCTATTGGCTGGACCAGTTCAACATCAAAAGAAGGCGGATATTTCTACCAGATGAATGTAGCCTGGGGCAGCGTTGATTTTCTGACGGCTTTATTTGGATACTCAGGTACACAACGGTACAAAAACAAAAACCTTACTGCTGCCCAAACACTCGAACAACAAAAACGCATAGAAAAGATATTCCTGGTAAACGGTGCTTTTGACGTAGCTTACATTGGCACTGGCTTATACCTTAAGCTTGCCGGCGACTCGCGTAATTCGCCTATGATGAAAGGTTTTGGTGAATCGATATTAATGCAAGGCGGTTTTTTACTGATCTTTGACGGATTGATGTATAGATCAGAAAAAGCGAACGGCAGCAAACTGAGAAATTTTCTTGAGAAGCATCCCATTACCTTCGACGGCCGCAGGGTTGGTATTATATTTAATATGTAAACTCTAACGCTCCCTCCCTTAAAGGGGAGCGTTAGAGAGCGCCAAAGCATGGAGGGGTTAGATAAGCGACCTGATTAACCCCTTCCTACACCTTACCCTGGGAAGGAATCGCGCATGCTTTAATTTACATGCGTAAGGCTGCCTGCACCCAGTTTAGAGCTGTTAACGTTTGATGGGTTACCCTTATATTTAATATCAGATGCGCCTGTGGTATTCACATTCAGGTCGTTCAATACGTTGATCTCACAGTCGCTGGCACCGGTGGTATGGATATCATATTTACCTACCACAAAATCAAAAGCATGCATCTTGCCGCTTCCGGTCAATTCAACACGGTTTGAAGTAGCCTGGCCTTTCAGGTCTATCTCACTCGCCCCTCTGCCTTCTGTTGTAACATTAGCTGCGCTGAGGTTTAGGTCGACTTTGCCGGCTCCATTCAACTCGATATGCAGATCTTTGGTATTCAACTGACCTTCATTAGCGAAAGTAACCGCGCCCGAGCCTTTCAAACTTTGCAGGTTACGCACGCCAACATTAATGGTGATCTCACCGCTTTCGCAAAAGCTCTTTTTGGTATAGATGTGCAATTCATCACCGTCCGATTCAACATGTATGTATTTCATCAGGTTATCGTCAGCATTAATGCTTGCTGTAAGACTACTGTCCTGTTTGATGTTGACATGGAACCCTCCACTAATGTTAAGGCGGGTAAAGTCGTTCACTTTATGGTTTTCTGTGATTTGATGGCCTGAGCCTTTCACGCACTTCATTTTACATGATGACAGCAACGCGGCAGTGCCAATTGCAGCAAATAATATAGCAATTGAGTATGTTTTTTTCATGGTTTTGGTTTTTGGTTATTTGGACAAGAGGATATTGTTTTTGGTTACATCAAATATATAAAAAAAGCCACCCGAATTATTATACAGGTGGCTTTGCAAAACCTATATGTTGAACTAAAGATAAGGTGCGTATTATAAACCGGCGAACCAGTCGTTCTGCTTGTTGTCTGCTGCAATGCCTTCAACGGTCCTGCTGATATGGTCTGCAACAAATTCGGTGCTGTTTACAGTAGCTGAGTGATCATATTTTAAGCTGCACTCATTTACATTTCCACTCAGATCGGCTTTGGCGCGGTCTTTAACATTGATGTTCATGCCGAAACTATTCACATCCAGTTTTGCGTAAGCATTGTTGCTTAAAGTAACGTCGAGGTTAATGTAAGATATTTTACCAAATGATCTTACTTCAGCATTGTCATAAGCAGCTACAGTGTGCAGGTCGCTGGCTTTTAACCAAACCACCAGCTTTTGGTCTGAATAAGATGAGATGCGCAATACGCCGTTATGGTTTTGCACCAGGGCGCTTTCGCCATAATAGCGGTTGTAAACTTTCACTTCGTCGCTGGCTGCGTTTGATACATACAGCTCAACATTGCCGCGAACTTCGATCTTGCTGATCCTGTTAACGTCGGTCAGTACAGTGCTTACTTCAGTCCTTGCAGCTGAATCATTTTTGTCGGCTGCTAAAGCTTGATTTCCTATTCCGAGTGCTATTGCTGCAACAGCTATCAAGGATAATACTTTTGTTTTCATGATCTATAATATTTTGATTGTCAGTTATTTTTAATTTCAAATACATCAATAAGACGCCCCCAAAAAAGAACCGTTACAGCAAAATGGGCACTAATAGACGTAGGGCAGGTTTTTCTCGGTGAAGCCCGGAATGGTATCGGTGAAATTTTTGAAAAGACTTTTATAATGAACGTGTCTTTTCGATTGAGCAAGCGAGGGATCGAGTGTATGTGCGAAAGAGAATCTTGTACAAGCATAAGTATGGCGTATAAGATTTCTCTCCTGTCCTTCATCACAGCCTTAGCTGACAGGCTCGAAATGACAGGAAAAAATTATAAAGCGTTGTCAAATGACACATTCAAACTAAAACCCATGTCCTTTCGATCATCGCCGTTGGCTGACTGATTCGATGACACATTATTAAGTTATGGCCTTAGTCGGACAATATATTTTGGTTAATTTTAAACCATATAGTACCGCGCCTGTTCAAAACAACATGAAGAAGATTCCCTTTTTTGTTTTAACTTTCATTATTGCTTTTACAGGTTTTAACGCATCCTGCCAAAAAGGAAACAACATGCAAACAGTACAGGTTACCGCTGCCGATACCGGCAAGACCATTAGCATAGCACAGGGAGAAACTATTAAGCTAACGCTGCAAAATCCTGGTGACGGAGGTTATGCTTTTGACGCACCTAAATTCGATGCTTCTATATTAAGCCTGGGCAATCATGCACACAATTCTCCTGCCGCAGGCAATGTATCCGGCAACTTCGGCACCGATACCTGGGAATTTACTGCAAAAGGTTCGGGGTCGACCTCGTTAACGGTTACCGCTTCCCGGTCATGGGATAAGGCGCATCCTGTTACGATCTTTAACGGCACAATCGCTGTTAAGTAATACTTCGATGAAATCCATAAAGCTGCCTAACGGCATCAAGTTTTTGTCATTCTGAGTATAGCGAAGAATCTAATTAAGGCTCCGCCATTACATCGCGCTAATCTTATTACTTTTGTTGCGTCAAAAGTAACCAAAAGACGCTTTTTGTCAGCGCCAATGCCTTTTTCTGCACATGCATTCATGCCGGAAACCGACAAAACCAGGTACGCAAAAGTTTTGTAAGACAAAACTTGCTTTCCCCCTGCAACCACACCGTCAGTCATTGTTTTGTCGGTTTCACCTAAAACTGCGGCGCTGACACCCTGTCGTACGATCACAGGTTGTAAACCATCCATCCACTTCACTTAAAATACACAAAAAAACCACCCATGATATACAGGTGGTTTCTCAAAATATATATTGAACTTATGAAAAGTGTTTGCTTATAGATCAGCCAGACCTTCGGTCATCGGTGCATGGGATACTTCAGTATAATGGTCGGCCTGCAGGTCATATTTGTTCACGCTGGTAGCAATGCCATGGTTTAAGGTGAACTCACTGGCTGTACCGCTCAGATCAGCTTTGGCACGGTCAGTTACAGTAACATTTGCACTGTACGCGTCCAGGTTTAATTGTGCCGAAGCCTCGTTATGCAGGTTCACATTTAGATCGATAGATGATAATTTACCGAACGATCTCACTTCTGCATTGTCATAAACATTGATCGAGCGCAGGTCGGTTGCTTTTACCCAAACTACCAGTTTCTTATTTGAGTACGATGAGATACGTAACACGCCATTTTGGTTTTGTACCAAGGCGCTTTGCCCGTAATAATGGTTGTATACTTTTACCTCGTCTTTAGCATCGTTCGATACATACAATTCTACATTGCCGCGAACTTCGATTTTGCTGATCTTGCTGATGTCAGTAAGTACGGTGCTTACTTCAGTGGTTGTTGCTGCCGAATCATTTTTACCGGCTGCATAAGATGTTGTGCCTATACCTAAAACTATTGCTGCGATAGCTGCGAAGGTTAAAACTTTAGTTTTCATATCAGTAATTATAATTTTTTAAGTCCTTGTTTTTTAAATACATCCATAAGACAAGCACTATAGGGAGAACGTTACAGCAGAATACCGACTATTAGATGTACGGCAGTATTTTCACGGTAAACGGCTGATTTCTGTCGGTGAAAATTCTGGAATGTGAAATACGAGGTGATCTGTAAACTGGATTATA
>JBQCEA010000420.1:0-4151 GCA_051960695.1 Mucilaginibacter sp.
AAAGTATGCAGAATACGCTAATCAGTACTTCGTCATCATGCACGTGTTGAAACAGTTTGAATAAGCAACTGTTAACCATAAAAAAACCGGGTCACAATGTATTACATTCTGTATATCAGCGCCGCGGCAAGTACCATTGATCAGGCCGGATTGGAAAATATCCTGTACGCCAGCCGCAGGAATAATCGGGGAAATAGTATCTCCGGACTTCTTTTATACGGCAATAATAATTTTATCCAGTTGCTCGAAGGCACGAAGGAAAAAGTCATCAGTACATTTAACCGCATCCGTGTTGACCGGCGGCATCTGGATGTTACTGTTATCGCCTCCGGCGAAATGCAGGAGCGTTGTTTTCCCCGCTGGGAAATGGGCTTTCAATCCCTGCGGCCGGAAAGCTTCAGCGGCTTAGAGGATTTCATCCGTCATGCGAAAACCGCGTCCGAGAAAAACGATTGCCAGCTGCCGGTGACACTTCTGCAGGCATTTGTGCGCAAAATGAAGATTATATAGACATGCCGCCGGAATAACTTTCCCTGGGTAACAGGGGCAAATTTTCGGACGAATCCAGCAACTGATACATAAAAACTTGTGCGGTCGTGATCGCGCAATTATTTGCCTTTTTTTTCCGGCAAGGTGTATGGCGAAACAAGGTGCTGCCTACACCCGATCCCGTTTCCAGCCGCATGGCTACGCTGCCACTTGAGTATGTGCGACCAGAACTTCAAAAATAAATGAACAAACGCTCGTTTATCCGGGTTAATTGTCAAACAGCCAATTTGCGGAGTACGGAACAAGAAAGGGCATACATATAACCGGTCGATCCATAATACATTTTGATATTCGCTCATCCATTTCAAAAGATGACTTCAAACAAAGCCCATAGCATCCGGTTACACAAGTATCTAAATTATAAACATGTCGCTATCTTATCAAATCAGTATCAAATTGTCTGAAAAATTTTGTTTCATCCACAACATCGGAATTTCTGCATCAATGGCAGGAGATACCGCCGTGGTTAAAGTTTGTTGTCCGTATTTTAAAGGGGAGGTTGAAAATGAGCTGAAGAAGCAGTTTAACTCTGAATATATTAGCGGAAATATTCGTGTTAACTTGCCCGGTGCAACCATCAGCATCAATACCAGTACCACTATACAGTCCGAAGAATAAAAATATGTGTTTTACATAAAGTTTATGCCATTAAGCACTCAAGTTGTTTGGCTTTTTGTACTGGCCCTGCCGATAGCGTGCATTGCCTGGACAGTAACGCATGAAGAGGTGTTCAGGGAACCGCGTGAGTTTTGCTTGCGGCGATGCCGCGAAAGTAAAACCATTGCTACCCGCAAGTTCTTTTATTTGTTTACCTGCGAATATTGTTTTAGTCATTATGTAACCATCGTGATATTAGCGATCACCCAATATCATTTGTTATTTGACGATTGGCGCGGCTATTTGATCAGTGGATTTGCACTGGTATTTGTAGCGAACGTTTATATGAGCCTGTTTGCGCTGACCCGCACCGATCTGAAAAAAGTGAAGCTGGAAGCAGAAGAAGCAGAAAAAAACATTAAGCCCAGGCCCTGAATTTATCCGATTATTGAAAGCTGTCCCTGGGTTTGCTTTAAATCGCAGGTCAAGACCTCGCGGATGTCAAACCAACCTGATATGCAGCTCTGTATAAATATGTCATAACAGTAACTCTGATAACAAATTAACTTTGCAAGATCCTGAAACTAAGTAAGTACCCCCGTGTTTATAAATAAATATTAACCTAGGTTAAAATCATTCAAAAAGATATCTTTCTCCTCAACGATTGCCTTAATGCCAGCTAATCAGTCAAAGACCGAACCTCTTATCAAAGTTAACAAAGAAAGTTTGCGCGAACAGCCGGACTTGCACGCGGATCAGGCAGCGGCGCTGCAAAAGTTGGTCGACGAACGTACGGCTGAACTCCAAAGCAATCAATTATTGTTACAAACCGTTATTGACAGCTCCTTCAGCTATATTCAGGTTTTTAAAGCTTTGAGGGACGAGCACGGTGAGATCGTTGACTTTGAATGGAGGCTGGTCAACAAACGTTTTGTGGACGCCTATGGTGATATGACCGGCAGACGGCTGCTGGCCAATAATCCTGCAGTGACGTCGACGGGAATATTTGACGAAATGATCAAGGTGGTCAATACCGGTGAGCCCTGCGTACAGGAACACTATTACAAGTTTGAGCAATTTGATGGGTGGTTTCACCAGATCCTGGCCAAAATGGAAGATGGCCTGATCATGACCACTAATGATATTACCAAAAGAAAACAGGCGGAATTGCAACTGGAGGAACATCGCAACCGGCTGCAATCTATTCTTGATACAACGCTGGTTCAGTTAGCCATACTGGACGCTGTAAGGGATGCGAACGGCACGATCGTTGATTTCAAGATCAAAATGGTTAACAAAGAAATGGAACGCGAAACCGGCCGCCTCGATCTTGAAGGGAAATATTATGCCCATGAATATCCTGGCATTAAAAAGATGGGGTTGTTCGAGCTCATCGTAAAAACCGTTGAGACTGGAGAGCCGCAATCGATGCAATATTTTTACGAATACGACGGTTTCCAAAAGTGGTTCTCTTCAATGTTTGTTAAATTAGAGGATGGTGTTGTAGCAACCAACGTTGACATCAGTGCCGTATTCCATCTCAAAGCAACCGAAACAGCATTGCAAAAGGAGCGCGAAATCGCTGGATTACGGGAACAATTTATTGCAGTATTGGGGCACGATCTCCGCAATCCGCTTACAGCTATCCGCAATGTCGCACAATTACTGCTAACAGGTGATATGAGTGCAAAGGACATACAAAAATTTGCGGCTATATTGGATAAGTCGGGACTAAGGATGGCGGAGCTTATCGGAAATGTCATGGATCTGGCAAGCGCGCGGCTTGGCTCGGGCATATCTGTCGACAAAAAAGAAGTGGACGTCAGGGCCATTCTGTCACAGGTCATCGATGAATTGCAGCTCAAGTGGCCGAATAGACAAATCATTCAAAGCCTGAGCCTTCCCGAGCGGGTCTTCGCAGACGGCAAACGCCTAGGACAGCTATTTTCCAATTTATTAGGTAATGCCTTACATCATGGCAATGCCGCAGCTCCGGTTCGGATAACCGGCTACTCTGATAATGAAGATCTGCTGATCGAAATTGTTAATGCCGGCAAACGCATACCGGCGGCCATGCTCGCTAATCTTTTCCAGCCTTTTGTACGGGGGACAAATGAAAAAAATAAAGAAGGTCTTGGCTTGGGGCTTTTTATTTCCTCAGAAATTGCAAAGGCTCACGATGGGCAGATCAATGTGCGCTCTGATGACGATGAAACTGTCTTTATTTTCCGGATGCCCCTTTAACAAAACGAGATACATTGTGCATATCATTCCTTTAATATTAATAGAAGGAATGCGGCCACATATTGTTTTGAAAGTAAAGAGATAAACTAAAACCTAAAAGTTAGCAGCATCCTCAAATGCACCAGTTGTCCTCCAGGTAGATGATGTAAACCGATTCCTGTTTTAGGGCTTGCTTTAACGCTTTGGCCAAGGATTCGAGCGTTTCACGCACCTCCTGGTCCGTTCGGGAATTGTCTTCATCTGAAGAAAGTTCGCCGGTGAAAAGACAAGTGGGCACTGTGGTAATAAGCGGCTGTCGGCCGACGCCCGGCGCAAGGAGCATACCCTCCTGCATGAACCCACTCACGACTGGCTGATGTGCCTGCAGGCGCGTCGTCATCCAGTCATGGATAACCTGTGCGGCAAATGAGCGCGTGTGTATCTTGGCGCCGGGAGCGTAGCCTTCCTGCAAGGCAAAGGTGATCTTATAGCTGCGTTTTTCCATGCGTATATTTAGAACGGTATTCTCAGAGTTTGTTCAAGCGGCTACTGGTAGCAATCAATTTGACCCTAAATAGGCAATAAGCTTATGGTAACTAGGTTCGTGCCAGGTCACGCCTTTCGACTTAAACCGGCTTTCAGGGTCAAATAAATAAGTCTTGATACCCAGGTCCCGTGCGGCACCGATCTCCGATTCTGGGTCGTCACCGATAGCAATGAGTTCGTCTTTGGCATAACCATATTGGGCCATCAGTTTGACGAAAACATCCCGCTTGGTTTCG
>JBQCEA010000421.1:0-3279 GCA_051960695.1 Mucilaginibacter sp.
GGCTATGTAAGAAGCGAGTGTCGCGACACCCACGTTGATTACCGTAGCTGTGCGGATGCCTGCAAGAATGACTGGCATAGCTAAGGGTAGCTCTACTTTTGATAAGATCTGCCACCTGCTCATCCCCATCGCTAATGCGGCTTCTTTTACAGCCGTATCTACGCCGCAAACGCCGGTATAAGTATTTCTGATAATAGGCAGCAAGGCATATAAAAACAAAGCCATGATAGCGGGCTTAGCGCCAATGCCCAATAAAGGTATCATGAATCCCAGGAGTGCAATACTGGGAATGGTTTGCAGTATACCGGCTATACCCAATACGATACCTGAGAATTGCTTTTTACGGGTTATCCAGATACCAAGCGGCAAGCCGATGATTACCGCTATGAGCAAAGAGATAAAGGTAAGCCCGATATGCTGCAAGGTCTGGGTAAACAGCTTATCGCTTTGCTGGCTCATAAACTCCCACAAAGTTTGCTGATGCTCATTCATGGGTCCGGTTGTTTTTATAGCGATAAAATGCCGACATCAGTTGCTCAAATCCAACTGACCTGGCCTCATGTTGATAAGTAACCTTTAAATTCCGGCATCCACTGTCTTGTTCAAAATTCTTCAGGCTTGTCCATATATCTGTATCTGCCGCAACAGGATGACCATTTACCTCGCCTTTTGCAACAGGCAGCCAGGCCCACAGGTCTTTTATTTTGATGACTTTTAGTTCAAGCTGCAGATACTGTTCCTGCAAAAATTCTTTCACAAAATCATTTGCCGGATTAAACAATAGTTCAGAAGGTGTGCCGATCTGCACTATTTTGCCTTTATCCATCAGGCATATCCTATCAGCCAGCTCAAAAGATTCCTGCACATCATGGGTGACCATGATAATGGTTTTCTTCTTCAGCTCGTCAAGCTCTTTAAACTCATTCCATATTTTAGACCGGGTAATATTGTCAAGCGCACCAAAAGGCTCATCCATCAATAGCACCGGCGGATCGGCCATTAAAGCCCTTGCAAGCCCAACCCGCTGCTGCTGTCCGCCGCTTAATTCGCCTGGAAAAACATTGATCTGATCATGCGTTAAATGCAATTTATCGGTCAGTTCAGCAATACGGCGTTCGATCTCTTTAATATCCCATTTTAATAGCTGCGGCACTATTGCCATGTTCTCACCTACCGTATAATGCGGGAATAGTCCGTTATTCTGCATAACATATCCAATACCGCGCCGCAGTTCTTCTGCATTCTGGTCCAAAACATTCTTTCCGTTTATGCTGATCCTACCACTGGTTGGCTCAACCAGCCGGTTAAGCATTTTCAAAGTGGTGGTTTTACCGCAACCACTCGTACCTAACAATACAAGTGTTTCGTGCTCCTTTACTTCGAAAGAAATATCGTCAACCGCTTTTACCGCAGGGTAATGTTTGCTTAAATGCTCGACAAGGATCATACAGGCTAATCTTCAATGGCCATGAAAAGATTATTCAGCGATTCCGAATATAACGGGTGGGCAAATACACAATAACGGATACGGTCGTAAGTAATACCGCCCTCCATTGCCATTTGCAGTACCGACATAATTTCGCCGCCTTCGGAACCAAGCACAGTGGCGCCTAATATCTTTTTCGTCTTTGTATCAACCACCGCTTTCATAAAGCCGCGCGTATCGCCCGTTTCAATAGCACGTGCAACATGATCCATCGACAACTTGGCTACTTTTACATTCAGGCCTTGCTTTTTTGCTTCGGTTTCATTCAAACCTACATGCCCCAGTTGCGGGTCGGTAAACATACAATAAGGCACCGGGCGGTCATGGATGGTATAATTAGTACCTTCCAGCAAGTTCCGGTAAACAATGGTGTAATCGTTGTAGGAGATATGTGTAAACGCCGGGCCACCTTTTACATCGCCTAAAGCATATATGCCCTTTACATTGGTTTCGAGTTTGTCATTTGTTCTAATAAAGCCATGCTCATCCGTTTCAACACCTGCTTTGTTCAAGCCCAAATGCTCTGTTTGCGGCGCACGACCCGCGGCTATCAATACATGCGAACATTTCAGCTTATGTTCCTTACCATCCGTTGAAATTGTAGCTGATATATTTCCCTTGCCTGTTTTTTTAAATTTCAGTGCCTGGGAATTGGTTAATATATTGATCTTTTCAAATTCCAGTATATGCATTAATTCTGCTGAAACATCTTCATCTTCGCGCGAAACGATCCTTACGCCTTTTTCTAATATGGTTACCTTACTACCAAACCGGCGGAACATTTGTCCGAACTCCAGCCCGATATAATTTCCGCCGATCACCAACAAATGTTCAGGCACATAATCTAAGTCCAATATGCTTGTTGAGGTGAGATAACCAATCTCATCCAATCCTTCAACAGTGGGAATGATAGGTTTGCAGCCTGTATTCAGGAATATCAGGTCTGCTTGTAATTCGACCTTACGGCCGCTGGTTAAATTTACCTCAATTGTCTTTTCACCTGTAAATACTGCTTCGCCAAAGATCAGGTCGAGCCCCCTGGCTTTTTCAAGTCCTTTTTGGCTACCGCTACGAAACAGGTTTACCACATCATCCTTCCGCTTTTTGATCTGTTTCATATCAATCTTATAGTTCTTGATATTTACACCCAGATCCTTACTCTTAGCAGCCATGTAAGCTGCCTTAGCCGAGGCCACCCATGTTTTTGTCGGTGTGCAGCCGTCGTTAACGCAGGTACCTCCTACATATCTTTTTTCGATGATCGCGGTTTTTTTACCAGCCTGGGCCAACCTCTTAGCTAAAGGCACACCGGCCTGACCTGCGCCAATAACTATTGCATCATAAGTTTTCATATCAGATAGTTAAATGCATACCTGGCCCTGGTCAGAATAAAATATTTTCATAGATTTAAGTGACGACGGGCCACCGCCCATTAGTTTTTCAGGTTTTTATTACTATAAATGTAAAACAAAGGCATAAAGTTTTATAATGCCTGGACCTGCTAATTGTTTTTATGACACAGTTATCACAGTTTGCGGACAGGATTTATGAAGTTTTTCAAAAATTAATTTTAAAAATTATCAGAAAGCCCTATCTTTGCCATCCCAAAATAAGCGGTAATCTTGTTAAGATCTTGCGCTGAAATGGCCCGTTCGTCTAGGGGTTAGGACGCAAGATTTTCATTCTTGAAACAGGGGTTCGATTCCCCTATGGACTACCGGTTTTACTGAAAAGCCCTTGCAAATCATCGATTTGCAAGGGCTTTTTCTTTTTGCTGTCATTTCACATGATAA
>JBQCEA010000422.1:0-9401 GCA_051960695.1 Mucilaginibacter sp.
GTTGACTCTGAGGTGCCATCGCCGATATCAGGTAAACTTATCCAACGGCTTTGCAGCGAGAATGATGTAGTGCAGGTAGGGTCTGTTATAGCTGTTATCGAAACCGGAGAACAGGAAGAAGAAGATCAAGCTGCACATCGAGAGATGAAAAGCGAGGCTGCTCCGGCTACAGAAGCGCCTGAAGAAATAAACGCACCTGATACTCCGAAGATTGAACCGGTAGCAGTTGCTGGTATTCCAGGAATGGATCAATTGCATAGCAGGGCCGAAGAAGAATCACATGAACAAGCCAAAGGTTCGGGCAGGTTTTACTCGCCGCTGGTAAAAAATATAGCGGCACAAGAAGGAATTAGTATTGAAGAGCTGGATAACATTCCCGGTACAGGTGCTGAAGGGCGTTTAACCAAGGACGATCTGCTTAATTACATACAAAATCCGGCTGCATATAAGTCTGCGGCACATCAGAATAATAAAGCTCCCGAACAGGCGACTCAACAATCTGCGAGATTCCCTGAGACAGAGCCGATCAAGGCTCAGCCTGCTGCTCAACCTCAAAAACCTGTTGAGCATGTAATTGCGTCATCTACTGTCTCAGTTTCTGGTGGGGATGAGATCATTGAAATGGATCGAATGAGGAAACTTATTGCCGAACATATGGTAATGAGTAAACAAACCTCGCCGCACGTAACTTCATTTGTGGAGGCTGATGTTACCAATATTGTGCAGTGGCGCGACAAGGTGAAAGGTGCTTTTGAAAAGAAAGAAGGCGAAAAGATAACTTTCACACCTATATTTATTGAAGCTGTTGTGCGGGCAATTAAAGACTTCCCAATGGTGAACGTTTCAGTTAATGGCAACCAGATAATCAAAAAATCAGCTATTAACATTGGTATGGCCGCCGCATTGCCAAGCGGTAACCTGATAGTTCCGGTAATTAAAAAGGCTGGTGAATTAAATCTTGTTGGCCTGACCAAAGCTGTAAACGATCTGGCAAACCGTTCTCGTGCTAATAAATTACAACCTGACGAAGTAAAAGATGGAACATTTACAATCACCAATGTAGGGTCATTCGGTAATGTGATGGGAACGCCCATAATTAATCAGCCGCAAGTGGCTATTTTGGCTGTGGGTGCTATCAAAAAGAAACCTGCTGTTATCGAAACCAAGCAAGGTGATGTGATCGCTATCCGGCACATGATGTTTCTTTCGTTATCTTATGACCATCGAGTTGTTGATGGTGCTTTAGGAGGTTCGTTCCTGCGTCGAGTGGCTGATTATCTTGAGAACTGGGATATCGACAGGGCAATCTGATCTTTTGTAGGATATATAAATAAAGAGGCTCCTGATTGGAGCCTCTTTCATAACAAATCTTTAGGATTAGAATACTTCAGCAGCTTGTTTTTTGGCCGCAGCTAAACTAACACCTTTCAACTGGTCAGCGAAGGCCACGAAAGCCTGCCCGGATATACGCTCCTGGTTATCGATCAGCTTTTGCAGATTGATCTTGCCGATCACAAATTTATAGCTGCCTGAATAATAACGCTCATGGATGTACTCAAATCCAAGATCTTCCAACAGGTCGTCATCTTCATAGCGCAGGTAAATATTTATTTCAATGTCATTGGTAAAACGCAGGTCTTTCTTCGATTTTGCTTTTTTATACTCGTACTGGTAATCATACCTTAGCGCAGCAATATCAGACAATACTGCCGAACCGGTAGGGTGGCCTCCTGCACCTTTTCCGAAAAAGAACTGCTGATCGGCAAACGCAGCCTGAACGATCACACCATTATATTCATACTCCACATTATAGAGGAATTCACTTTCATTCACAAATTTTGGCAGTACAAACAGGGCAACATGCTTGTCGTCGAGCTCCTTTGCTACTGGAACCAATTTGATCTTAAGGTTCTTTTCACGGGCATATTGCAGATCATAAGAGGATAATGTTTGTATGCCGAGGTTAAATACTTCTTCAGGCTTAACCACTATACCATAGGCATGCGCCGCAGCTATTACCAGCTTAAATTTGGCATCAAAGCCGCCAACATCCATTGTTGGGTCGGTTTCTGCAAAGCCCAGATCCTGTGCCTGTTTCAATGCGGACGCATAATCGAGCCCTTCGATAAAGCCCTTGGAAAGAATATAGTTAGATGATCCGTTAAAAATACCACAAATAGAGTGGAGTAATTCGTTATCATAATACTCTTCAAGGTTACGGATGATGGGAATACTACCACATACAGCGCCTTCATATAATAACGAAGTGCCGTATTCATGTTGTAATTCGAGCAATTCCTCAAGGTGATTAGCGATCATCTTTTTGCTTGCCGAAACCACATTCTTACCACCTTTCAAAGCTCTCGAAACGATTTCGAATGCCGGTTCGGTTTCATTGATCAGTTCCACAATAGTGTTGATCTCTGGATTATCCAGTAACTCATTCCGGTCGGTAGTAAATAATTCAGCAGGCAGAGAGCGTTTTTTGCTGCCGTCCTTAATACAGATCTTAACGATCTCGATGTTCAGGTTCTTAGTCCGTATAATGTCATGCAGGCCCTGGCCAACAACGCCAAAGCCGAATAGCCCTATAGTTAGTTTTTTACTCATTATGCAGATTGTTGCAATTCAATAATTTTTCCTTTTACGTCGGTTTTAAAGAAAGATGTTATGATGTTTGTTAATACTTCGGTTTCTATTAAAAAGCCGTCATGCCCATAAAACGAATCAAATTCGGCAAAGGCAGCTTTAGGAATATGCCTGAATAAATATTGCTGCTCCTCAATAGGGAACAACAAGTCTGATTTGATTCCAATAACCAATGTCCTGGCTCTGATCAGGCTTAAAGCTTTTTCAACACTATGACGGCCCCGGCCCACATTATGCGAGTCCATTATTTTTGTCAGGTACCAGTAGCTGTAAGCATTATAACGTTTTACCAATTTATCGCCCTGGTAATTCTGGTAAGATGAAGCCTTAAAGCCGTCAACTTTTTTGTCATCTTCTTCCTGCTGGGTTACAGAATAAGTTTTGTATCCGCGATAAGATAGAAGGGCGATACTGCGCGCGGCTTTCATGCCTTTAGCGCCACCATCGGGTTTATTGGCATAGAAGCTTCGGTCGGCGGCAATAGCCAAGCGCTGTGATTCATTAAATGCAATACCCCATGGTGAATGACGAGCGTTTGTAGCGATCAGTATCAGATTTTTAATACGTTCAGGCTCAATAATAGACCATTCCAAAGCCTGTTGACCGCCTAATGAACCACCTATGATGATCTTAATATCATTAATACCAAGATGACCGGCTAATAACTGATGTGCCTTTATAACATCTCTTACTGAGATCTGCGGAAATGCCAGGTAATAGGGTAGACCCGTAACCGGGTTTATACTTAACGGGCTTGTTGTACCATAAGGCGACCCCAAAATATTAGCACAAACAATAAAATGCGCATCAGGATTAAAATGGTCGTTATTACCGAACAGGCCTTTCCACCAATCAAAAACATCGGAATTTGCAGTGAGGGCATGGCACACCCACACTACATTATCCCGATTCTTGTTTAATTTACCATAGGTATGAAAGCCTATTTCTAACTCCTTCAATTCCTTACCCGACTCGAGCTTAAAAACTTGCTTATATTTAAAAGTTTGTATACTCATTTTAGTTGCTTCGTTATCCGGGTGTGGTCCCGGTCGGACCACATTCCGAAATAACCTGGTTATATATTACTTATAAAAACTAAAAATTCTAGATCAATTTGGCTTGCTAAATCAAGTCAGTTACCGCCTTAAATCCTATTCGCTTATATTTTAATGTTATCATAGTTTTACTTCTCATTCAAATGTTTTGGGTTAAACACAACATATTCATATCCGGTTAAGGCACGCTAATTCTAAATCATGAATCTTAACGTGTTTCAAGGATCAGCAATAGCAAACACACATACGCATGTTGACATGGTTGAGTGAAATTGCCTGACCAGTAATGGCCTTAAAAATTGCTTGTTGAATAATGTAATACAGACTTTGCATGGTTATTAATTTATATCTCCCGGAGATCCATTCTCCGGGCCAGGATTTGGCACCTTCTCCACCCTGGAGGGTTGCCAGCGGGTCATTGAGCCTAATCTCTCGCCGCTTCTTTATAAATCAAAACCTGTTTGAGAGGTAATGATCGAGGTATTGCTACCAAATAATGTTGCGAAGATAATGCATATAGACGCATTTCTCCAAATTAAATTTTTGTTTTTAACCTTACTGACAAAAAACAGAAAGCCAAAAGTCGTTTATTACGATGTTTTGGCTTTCTTAGCTTTTGGAGGTGCAGACTTAATTTTCGCAGGTGCCGAAGTAGAATTAGCCTTCACTGCTTTGTCAGCAGTTTTCCTTTTGTTAATGGTAGTAGCAGATGTGGTGTTAACTTTAGCCGGAGCTGGAGCAGTATTAGCCTTTACTGCTTTGTCAGCAGTCTTCTTTTTATTGACAGCTTTAGCGGGTGATGTTTTGTGCTCAGCTTTAGTTGTATTACGCACAACTGATACCTTGTGTTTAACAACAGGTTTCTTAACTTCGGGGCTAACTGCCGGCGCTTCGGCCTCATCAGCGGCCTTATCCTTGGTTTCTTTGGATTCGTCTTTATCGCCTGTCCAAAAATGCTCTATTGATTCTTTAACCCTCTCGAAAAATCCTTTTTCTTCAGGTTCACCAGTGTTTGAATTCATGTTTTTATAGGTTAATAAATGGTTTTCGATTACATAACCGTAATGTGTTGCGGATTGTTTTATCTCATGTTTGCACTATCTATTATTGTTGAATAAAGTTTGTAAATTTGAATGTATCCACTTGATAATATAATAAGTCTCTATCCTAATCTCGAGACACAATGAGAAAACTATTCCTTTATATCACTATAATTCCCCTGCTGTTTGTTTCCTGTAAAAAGGATCAGAGGAACCCTGGTATACAAGCGCAAAAAAAATACGCTGTAAAATTCAGCGTAACAGGTTTTACCCAACAGATTGTAGGTTCGGTTAATGGCAAACTGCAAATAAATAACTTACAAAGCTTATCAAATTCACTTGATACGACTATTATAGGCACTTTATATTACATAGTTTACGATTCAAATGGCAATTTGGTAACCCAGATCACACGAACATCAGGTCAAGCCAACTTCGGTAATATTTCTGACGAATTGCCAGCTGGTACTTATCATGTAAATTTTGGTGGTGGCAAAACCGGCCTATTAGTTAATCCCTGGTTAGACGGTGGCCTTGAGGGATACCGTAATTTCCATTATCCAAATCAACTCCCCAATATCCCGCCATGGTCGGATGATTTCTTTTTTAAACAAATAAATTTGACCATTTCAAGTGGTAATGTGAGCCAGGATGTGAGCCTCGAAAGAGTTACAGCCAAACTTACAGTCAATATTCAGGACGCTTTGCCATCCAATGCAGATCATGTAATTATTTCTGTAAACAAGGAATATTATGAGTTTCCTTTTGGCATACCCAACCTGGCACAATATGGTGCCCCTGGTTCAATAAGCCCGACCTTTGTAATACCATCATCAGCGATCGGTACAACAAATTATAAAATGAGCATGCTGATGATGAACACGGTTACCCCGTTTACTGTTAAGATCGATTGCTATGATTCAGCTTATAACCTTATTGGAGAGGCCATAGTAAACAATGTTTCCCTGCAACGTGATACACAAACTATACTTTCCGGAAAATTATTCGGCAGTGGCACTGGCGTTAATACAGGATTAAATACCGCCTGGGACCAAACTCCTATAACTATTAGTTTTTAAAACAATAAGGGATGAAAAGAATACTACTCGGCTTAATAATAATTTGTACAGTGTTGTTTTCTTGTAGAAAAGACCATAAAGGCGAAATTAAACCCGATGAAACTGGGCAAAAGGTTACTTTTAATGTAGGGTTTTCAAAAACAGTAACCAATTTCGGGGCGACGCATTTAAAATTGAATACAACCTCTGCTGATACATCACTAACCAATCATATTAATATTTTATATTTTATGGTTTTTGACTCGGCCGGTAATAACCTGCATACATTATTGCAACGTACCATTGACACCGTATTTGGGAAAAGTGATACTCTATTTGGCAAATTTACAGATAATCTTCATCCGGGTAAATATACAGTGATCGTAGCTGGGGGCCAAACTCTTGATTTAACAATAGGATCTAATAATAGTATAAATGGAAGTGCATTAGATAAATCATATATTTATTATGAAACCTTTAATAATGTTTCCAAACAATATGTGATCGGCAACTTTGCCCAGGATGCCTTTTATAAAAAAATTTCTTTGGTAGTTACTAATACTAATTCAACTCAGAATATTTCACTCGACAGGATCGTATCCAAATTGCAGGTTAATATTAATGATCCAATACCGCCGGGAGCTGGTTATATTGCTACCACAATAAGCGGAATTGCTAACGTATTTTACGTAAATACAGGAACAGCAGGTGTTATAGGTAACGGGCAAATTTCCAATACATATTCAGCTACGTTAACCAGCGCAGCTGCAGGTATTAGCAATTACCAAATGAACCTTTTATTTTTGTATTATAACCCTTGCAGTGTAAATATAATCTGTGCTACATCACAACCACAGGATCTGACTACATTTAATGGAGTAGTATTAGGTTCTACAGGCGTGTCGAATGTTACTGCACAGCCTAACAAAATTACTCTATTATCGGGCAATCTTTTTGGGGGCACTGGTGGCGGAGGAATCCAGGTTTCGGCTGATACCTCGTGGAAGACACCGGTTACTCAGGGATTTTAAAATAGTCCGACATAAACCCGACCGGCTTATCGCCGTGTTTTATATTCCGCTTTTGATCTGATATCCGTATTTTTGCCAGCTATGAAATTTCCAAAATTTGCTGACCTGATACTATTTGAGGATGATGATGTGATAGTAGTTAACAAACCACCTTTTCTAAGTTCGCTGGACGAACGGGAAGGCGGCGAAATAAACTTGTTACGATTGGCAAAAACTTATTGGGACGATGCCCAGATATGCCATCGGCTGGATAAAGAAACATCCGGCGCTTTGATCATTGCTAAAAACCCGGAAGCTTATCGCAATATTTCTATACAGTTCGAAAAACGAAAAGTAAAAAAGGTTTATCATGCCGTGATAGAAGGTACACATGTGTTTGAAAACCTGGTAGTCGATCTGCCTATTTTAAACACAGGTAAAGGGAATGTAAGCATTAGCAGGCAGGAAGGTAAATTAGCTGAAACCTGGTTCCAGTCGTTAAAATACTTTAAGCATTATACTTTGGTTGAATGCCGGCCGGTTACCGGGCGGATGCATCAGATCCGTATTCACCTGGCAACACAGCGTGCTTCCATTGCTGGTGACGAAATGTATAAAGGTAAACCGGTTTATTTATCAGCTCTGAAAAGAAAATATAACTTGGGTAAAGACCAGGAAGAACAACCAATCATGAAACGTTTCGCACTGCATGCTTACGAAGTAAGTTTCAAGCTGCTGAACGGGGAGGATATTACTATCCATGCCCCATATCCAAAAGATTTTGAAACCCTGTTAAAGCTGCTCGAAAAGTTTGATAGTTAAATCTGAAATCGAAAATCCGATATTGGAAATTGATCAATATCCTAATATCTTTAATACCTGCTTGCTGTTTTGCTCCTCACCGAATACTTCAAAGTTGAATGTTTCATCACGGTTACGACGGATGATCACATGTTTCGGTGATGGAAGTAAACAGTGATGTATGCCGCCATATCCGCTTAATACTTCCTGGTATGCGCCTGTATTAAAGAACCCGAGGTATTGCACCTTACGTGTTTTAGGCATGAATACGCTGTTCATGTGCGCTTCTTGGTTATAATAATCCTGTCCGTCACAGGTAATACCCCCAAGATTCACACGTTCGTATTCAGAGTCCCAGTTGTTTATCGGCAAAAGGATATATTTCTGGTTCAAAGCCCAAACATCCGGCAGATTGGTGATAAATGAGCCATCCAGCATCAGCCATCTTTCGCGGTCGTTTTGCTGCTTGCGGCCCAATACCTTATACAGGATACCCGACGCCTCGGCCACCGTATATTTACCAAATTCGGTGATAATATCAGGTTCCTCAGTATCGTGTTCGGCGCAGATCTCTTTTATTCGGCTCACGATCTCGTTGATCATGTATTCGTAATCGAAATCAAACACCAGCGAATCCTTGAACGGCATACCGCCGCCTATATCCAAAGTATCCAGATCAGGGTTGATCTTTTTGAATTTGCAGTAAAGGGTTACATACTTCTCTAACTCGTTCCAGTAATATGGCGTATCGGAAATACCTGAGTTGATAAAGAAATGCAGTAGTTTTACTTTAAAGTTCGGATTAGGTTCAACCTTGTTATAGTAGAAATCAATAATATCCTCCAAACGAATACCTAAGCGCGAAGTGTAGAATTGCGAGTTCGGTTGTTCTTCAGCCGCTATACGTATACCGAGATTGCACGGAGTATCCATTTCAATTTCATCGTCGTAAATGTTGAACTCCTCTTTATTATCCAGTACTGGAATTATGTTCTTAAACCCATCATGCAACATATCCACGATATATTGCTTGTACTGAAAAGTTTTAAAGCCATTGCAGATAACAGTAATATCCTTGTTTACGACGCCTTTTTTCTCCAACGCGTCGATCATAGGCATATCAAAGGCAGACGAGGTCTCCAGGTGGATATCGTTTTTCAGTGCTTCTTCAACTACATGCTTAAAATGCGAGCTTTTGGTGCAGTAGCAATATTTATAACTGCCACGATAGTTGTTTTTTACTATTGCCTGCTGGAAAAGCAATTTAGCCTGCTGTATTTTCTTGGAAATAAGCGGAAGATAAGTGAAACGCAACGGGGTACCGTAGGTTTCTATCATTTCCATCAAATTCAGATCGTTAAAGTATAATTCATCATCGATGATCTCGTAACCTTCCTGGGGGAAACCCACACTTAGGTCAAGAAATTCCTGGTAGCTCTGCATTCTCTAAAATTTTTGGCAAAAATGTAATTTTTTAATGGAAAAATTAAGGTGTCGATAATACAAATTTTATCGCTGAATTGTAAATTATCAAATTGTTACATGATCGGCGGCAAATGAACCTCCGCTATCATGCAACGGGCACTTCCACCGCCATTATTTTCAATGGTGCCAATATCAGCATACACTAATTTGCAATATCCCTCAAGGGTAGTTTTCTGATCGGAATATAATGAATTATACGCATTCTGTGACATCACCAATAAACTTTCGCCCGACCTGTTTCTCAATTCCAGCATATTACCGGCAAATTGGTCCATTTGGGCAAATGAAATGGCAATAATTTCT
>JBQCEA010000423.1:0-10660 GCA_051960695.1 Mucilaginibacter sp.
AAAGAGGCTGATTTGCATACATACAGATAGAATAACCATTAAAAAAGCGATAAGGAGATGCGAAAATTCAAGTGATAATATCGTACATATTCATGAAAAGATAACATAAAAATCGGTTTACATATCAAGGTAACTTGACCCCAATTTTAATTAAGCCAATTTATAACAAATAAAATTACAATTGAAATACCGGGTGTACTTTATACACAGGGATTTAGGTAAGGGACACTCAGAATATACAAAATGACTACTGCTACTTGCGCACCATATCTTTCTATACATTTTCCAGGTCAGCTGATCATTGGCAACGGCTCTATTAGCGGTTTGCCCGACCAGGTTGCCCACGTAGGATGTAAGCGCGCGCTTATTATTACTATAGAACCATTGCTTGCGAATCTGGCCCAACTTATTGAGCAAATAGAAAGCAAGGGAATAAGCATTTCTATTAATACAGGGATAACCAGAGAACCATCATTCAGCGATTTTGAGAATTTGATGCTGGAAGCGAATACAATAGCCCCTGATACTGTTATCGGCATCGGCGGCGGGAGCGTTCTCGACGTTGATAAATTGGTTGCCGAACAATTAGATAATACACAAACCCTTGCGGACATTACAGGTATCGGCCTGCTTAGTGGCCGCAGTAAAAAACTGATCTGCATACCAACCACAGCCGGTACAGGAAGCGAAGTTTCGCCAAATGCCATCCTGGTTGATGATGCTGATAATCAAAAGAAAGGCATTATCAGTCCTTATTTAGTTCCTGATATTGTGTATATCGATCCCGCGCTAACCCGCGGCGTACCACCTGCCGTTACTGCGGCAACCGGTCTTGATGCACTAACCCATTGCCTTGAAGCCTATACAAACAAGTTTGCACAGCCCTTTATTGATGTGTATGCTTATGAAGGTATGCGCCTTATCGCAGCCAACATTGTAAGCGCTGTAAAGAATGGTGATGACATTGAAGCACGCAACCAGGTTGCTATGGGAAGCCTGTTAGGCGGCTTTTGCCTTGGCCCGGTTAACACGGCAGGCGTCCATGCCCTATCCTATCCGCTTGGAAGCACATTCCATTTAGCACATGGCCTTTCAAACGCATTGCTGTTGCCTTATGTAATGGAATTTAACATGGTAACCGCACCGGCCCGCTATGCTAACGTAGCAGTTGCGTTGGGTTGTGAAAGAGAAGACAGTGACGAAAAAACAGCCTTAAAGGGAATTGAAAAGATCAAAGAACTAATGATGGAATGCGGTGTCCCTGACAGGTTACGTGATGTAAAAATACCACAAGACGCTCTTCCACAAATGGCAAAGGACGCAATGAAAATACAACGACTACTGAAAAATAATCCAAGGCATATAAACGAAGAAGATGCATTACACATTTACCAAAAAGCATACTAAACCGGATGAACAATAAATACAAATACAAAGGGATTGTTATTCCGGCGGTTACACCCCTAACCAAAGACCTTAAATTAGACGTTGCTGCGCTCGAAAAGATGTTCAATCATTTTCGTGAGCACAATGCCATGCCCTTTATCAATGGCACCACCGGCGAGTCGGCCTCACTGTCGATGGGACTCAAAAAAGAGTTCATTAAGGCTGCCGGCCGTTTAAAAAAAACTGGCGACATATTGTATGCCGGTATATCAGCCAATTGTTTGGAAGAATCTGTCGAGCTTGCCAATGTAAGCCATGATGCTGGCGTCGACGTAGTTGTGGCTGCCCTGCCATCATACTATATTTTATCTGAATACCAGATAATGAAGTATTTTGAACAGCTTGCCGGGAAAACGAGTTGTCCTTTAGTTATTTATAACATTCCGGCTACAACACATATCTCCATCCCATTACAGCTTATTGATGAGTTGAGCCTGCACGAGAAGATCATCGGCACTAAAGACTCTGAGCGCAATGAGAAAAGATTAAAAGAATCATTGGAATTATGGGCTGGCAGGCCAGACTTTTGTCATTTCCTGGGATGGGCGCCGAAATCGGCTGAAGCATTGATAGGCGGAAGCGATGGCCTTATTCCAAGTTCGGGCAACCTTTATCCGCAGGTATACGATGAAATGTACAAAGCGGTGCAGGCAGGTAACCATGACGAAGCATTGCGATTGCAAAGAGTATCAGACGCAATAGGACATCTGTATCAAAAAAACAAACTGCTTGGCGAGTCATTATGGGCGCTGAAGGTACTGATGAAGGAAATGGGACTATGCGAAGAATATGTAGCATCGCCGCTGACGCCGCTTCCGGAGGAAGAGGAAAGGAATAGGTTAATAGAGGCATTTCATCAATTTGCTGATCATAAACATTCAACTACAAAAATCAATACCAATGTCTGATAAACCAATTGTTGGAATAACCATAGGCGATCCGGCAAGTATAGGGCCCGAAATAGCCGTTAAAGCGCTGCTTGATAAAGATATTTATGCTATTTGCAGACCTCTTGTAGTTGGCGATGCATCAGTTTTTAAAAATATCATTGAGCGTTTAAAGCTTAATGCTACCATAAACATTATCAAAGATGTTAAAGAAGCTAAATTTAATTTTGGCGAGATAGATGTTTTTGATCTCCATAATGTTGAAATTAGTAAACTAAAATTGGGTGAAGTATCGGCAATGGCGGGTAATGCTGCTTTTGAGGCCGTGAAAAAAGTGATCGACTTGGCTATGGCCGGTGAAATTGATGCAACGGTTACCGGCCCGATCAATAAAAAATCGATCAATGAGGCGGGGCACCATTTTGCGGGCCATACCGAGATATACGCTCATTTTACCAATACACGCAAGTATGCCATGCTGCTTGTTGAGGATAACTTAAAGGTAATACATGTCTCAACCCACGTTTCGCTAAGGCAAGCCTGCGACCTGGTAAAGAAAGACAGGATACTGGAAGTGATCGACCTGTTACACAATGGTTTGATCAGTTTAGGCGAAACCAACCTAAAGATCGGTGTGGCAGGATTGAACCCGCATGCCGGCGATAGTGGTTTATTTGGAACTGAGGACGACGAGGAAATATTACCTGCTGTTGAAGAAGCCCGTGCACGTGGGTATGAAGTTGATGGACCTG
Source organism: Mucilaginibacter sp. (assembly GCA_051960695.1). Classification (GTDB taxonomy): domain Bacteria; phylum Bacteroidota; class Bacteroidia; order Sphingobacteriales; family Sphingobacteriaceae; genus Mucilaginibacter. Next base: position 3,086 of record JBQCEA010000423.1, read on the forward strand.
TTCCGCCGGATACATTGTTTGCAAAAGCAGTAACAGGCGCTTACGGCGGTATTGTTGCCATGTATCACGACCAGGGACATATTCCGTTTAAACTTTCGGGCTTTAAATGGGATGCAGCCAAAAAGCAAATGGATAGTGTAAAAGGAGTAAATATAACCATGGGGCTTCCTATCATCAGAACATCTGTTGATCATGGGACCGCATTTGAAATTGCCGGAAAAGGCATAGCAAGTGCCGACGCAATGATTCTGGCTATTGAATCGGCAGTTCAGCTGCATAAAAATAAGAAACCAATTAATACCTAATGATAGCAGTAATTGCTGATGATCTTACAGGCGCCGCCGAGCTTGGTGGTGTGGGCCTGCGCTATGGATTTAGTGTTGAGATAGTTACATCATTTCATACCAAAACGAATGCTGACATTCTGATCATCGCCACCAATACCCGTTCCATGACGGAGCAGCAGGCTGTTGCTGAGATGGCAAGAATTTCGACGGCATTATTCAAACTAAAACCTGATCTGATCTTTAAGAAGGTGGATTCAGTGCTTCGTGGCCACGTTGTGGCTGAGCTTCACACCCATCTGAAAAAACTGGACCTCAAAAGAGCGCTGCTAATACCGGCGAACCCTTCACTTGGCCGTACAATCGTTGACGGGCATTATTTTCTGAACAATCAGCCTATTCATCTGAGCAGCTTTTCCAATGATCCGGACTTTCCTATCGGCAGTTCAAGTGTGCTCGACATGCTGCGTACGGATAATAGTACTGTTCATATCTGCAGCAAAAGCGAGAGCTTGCCTTTATCCGGAATAACTACGGGCGAATGTGCGGCTGATGAAGATTTTAAGTTGTGGCTGGATAAAACGGACAAACAAACACTCATTGCCGGTGCTTCAGGCTTGTTTAAAGCATTACTTGAAAAACTAAAATTGCCCGGAAAAGCCACGCAGCCTGACAATGAATTGATAGAGCCTGCACTATTTGTTTGCGGAAGTGCGTTTAATAAAAGCAAGCAACTGGTTGAGGATGTAAAATTTTCCGGCGGTCCGGTAAGTTATATGCCCCGAAATGTAGCCGTTACGGCAAACCCGGACGAACAACATTATGATAAGTGGGCGGATGAAGTAGTGGGATTATTGAATACCCATCAAAAGGCCATAATTGCTTTCCAGGAAAGTCCTACAATGGATATTGAAACCGTTGCAGGCAGTCTTCGCGAAAAAAAGGCTTACCTGGTTGAAAAATTGCTTCAAAGAACCGAAATAAAGGAACTGCTGATTGAAGGTGGCGCAACCGCTTCGGCTATTATAAAACGCTTAGAGCTGAACACGCTTGTTCCTGTAAATGAATTTAGTACAGGGGTAATTCGGATGAAAGCGAATGAAAAGGAAGATCTTTTTCTGACCCTGAAACCCGGCAGTTATAACTGGCCCGAAACACTTTGGAATTTTCAAAATAGCAACGATATAGTAGTATGACCAATGTACACCTGCACGCCCTGGATTATGTGATACTTGCAGTGTTCTTGTTTGTTACTGTCTATTTTGGTTTCAGATTTTCTAAAAAGCAAAATTCAACTAAAAGCTACTTTGCCGCCAATGGCAAAATACCGTCGTGGGCTATAGGATTATCCATTTTAGCGACATTAATAAGCAGTATCACCTTCCTTGCCTACCCTGGTGAGGGCTACTCATCCAACTGGATATTGTTAGTGCAGGGGCTTATGGTACCCATTGTACTGCTATCGATCATTTGGTTTATCGTGCCGCTTTACCGCAAGGTAATTGGCCTAAGTACTTACGAATATTTCGAGAAACGTTTCGGAATTTTTGCCAGGTACTACAGTTCGCTTGGTTTCGTGCTCACGCATTTTTCCAAAATGGGCACTGTATTCTTTTTGCTGGCGCTGGCGCTGGCAAGCATGACAGGTTTAAATACTTTGCTTATCATTTCCGTGATTGGTGTTATTATTATTGTTCTTGCGTTGTTAGGCGGTATTGAAGCGGTGATCTGGCTTGATGTGATCCAGGGCTTTATGCTTTTTGGCTGCGGTGTGGCTTGTCTTATCATCATACTTTATTCAGTAGATGGTGGTCCCGCAGCAGTATGGCATATAGCAAGCACAAACGGAAGGACGGGCTTTGGGCCTTACGATCTCGATTTCAAAAAACTCACATTCGTTGTAATGGCCATAAACGGCATATTTTATGGCGTTCAGAAATACGGTACCGACCAAACCATTGTACAGCGTTACCTTACAGCTAAATCTGACAAGTCGGCTATAAAAGCCTCGCTGATGGGTGTGTTTCTTTTGGTACCGGTTTGGAGCTTGTTCATGTTTATAGGCACTGCGCTTTTTGCTTATTACAAGCAGAATCCTTTGCCAGCTAACATCCGCCCTGATGCTGTGTTCCCGCATTTTATCGTGAACCATATTCCTACAGGAGTGGTTGGATTGATCGTTTCGGCGCTAGTTTCAGCTGCAATATGTATTTTAGGCGCCGATCTGAATTGTCTTGCAGCAGTTGGTATAGAAGATTATTATAAAAGATTCCGTCCTAACCGGTCAGATAAGGAATACCTGAAAGCAGGGCGATGGATGGTGGTACTGGCAGGCATAGGATCGCTCATCATTGCATCGCTATACTTATCTGCCGGGGATGAGGGTGTATTGGGAATTGTATTTACGCTTTACGCTATATTTTCGGGTGGTATTGCAGGTATATTCCTTCTTGGCTTGTTCAGCTCAAGGGCAAATAGAGAAGGCGTTACCATTGGTATAATTGCCTGCATAATATTTACAGCCTATGCCTTTCTTACCTCAACCAAAATTGGATTAGGAAATGAGAAGCATTTACTTTTAGACCGCGGCGAATATAACTTTAAGCATAACAAATTGATGCTGGGTGTTTACAGCCACTTTGTTATCATCATTGTAGGCTATATTGCAAGCTTATTCTTCCCTAAACCACAAATTGATAAAAACCTGCTTTTCAGCGGATGGCGCTCTTCAAAAAAGGTAACAGAAAAACAGCGTATACCTGTCTGATCTGTTCGTCGGTTCGCTTTCAATGGCTAAAATTGATCGATGTTATCTAATGTTTGTACGATCTTTTCCTGACATTTTAAGAGTAAAAACAGATCGTATATTTTTGAAATACGGGTAAACTCAACCGCCAATTAACTACTACTTACATGATGAATCTGACCAGGATAACACGTTTTGCTGCGGCATCCTTATTTCTTTCGGGTTTTGCCTTTAAAGCCAGCTCGCAGGTAAAACTTGGCAATATATTTACTGACGGCATGGTATTGCAACAGCAAACAAAAGTGCCTGTATGGGGCTGGGACAAACCCGGTAAAAGGATTAGCGTGGTAACATCCTGGAATAAAAAAGTATATGAAGCCAATGCAGATGCTTCAGGCAGGTTCATCGTTAAAGTGGCTACTCCCGTGGCTGGCGGCCCATACAAGGTAACGGTAAGCGATGGCAAGCCGCTGGTATTAGATAATGTGCTCATTGGTGAAGTGTGGCTTTGTTCAGGACAATCAAACATGGAAATACCGATGAAAGGGTATAAAAGCCAGCCAATAAACGGTTCCAATGAAGATATCCTCGAATCAACCAATAAAAACATAAGATTGTTCCGCGTACCTCACGGCTCAACAACTACTTTGCAACAGGACATCAAGAAAAGTCAATGGCAGGAAGCCTCGCCTGAATCAGTATCTGGTTTCAGTGCCGTAGGATATTACTTCGGCAGATTGCTGAACAAAATGCTGAATGTGCCCATCGGCCTGATCAATTGCAGCTATGCAGGCGCTTCAGTACAGGCATGGATGGATCCCAAAACACTGGCAGCTTATCCTGAAATAAAGGTACCAGGTCCCAAAGACAGTATAAAAGAAGTAAGCCGCACCCCCACCACTTTATATAATGCCATGATGAGCCCGATCATCGGCTATGGCATAAAAGGTACAATATGGTACCAGGGAGAGTCGAATTACAGCAATCCGGCACAATACGACAGTCTTTTTGTGACGATGGTTGATACTTTACGTTCGAAATGGAAGATCGGTAACTTTCCCTTCTATTATGCGCAAATAGCACCGTATGATTATGCACAACTGCCCCCATACAACAAAGGTGGAAAGTATAATTCGGCATTTATAAGGGATATCCAACGCATTGATGAAGATAAAATACCCAACGATGGCATGGCTGTATTAATGGATATCGGTCAGCAGACAACTATCCACCCGCCTGATAAAAAACCTGTAGGTATGCGCCTGGCTTATCTGGCATTGGCTAAGACGTACGGTATAAAAGGTTTTGGTTACGAAAGCCCATCCTATCAATCCATTACCATACAAGGTGATAAGGCTGTTATCAAGTTTAAGAATGTAGAAAATGGCATCACCTCGTATTTTAAACCGCTTACCACATTTGAAATTGCAGGGGCCGATAAACAATTCTACCCGGCAAAAGCTACTATATCCGGCACTTCGGTTATCGTATCCAGCGACCAGGTAAAGCAACCTGTGGCAGTACGCTACGCTTTTAAGGATTTTGTTGTGGGCGATCTTTTCGGCACCAATGGGTTACCGGTTTCTTCGTTCCGTACTGATGATTGGGATTATGATGTGCAGTAAAATGTAAGTAGCTGATTTAGATCAAATATCAATTTTGAACAGTTTTTTCCATCCGGCGTACCAGTCTCGGGACTTGGTGTTAGCGGCATCCGATGTGTACGACACTGGTTTGCCTCCTAAGCTTTTCAGGTAAGTTAAATCAGGGTAAATGCCTGCCTGCAAGCCGGCCAGAAAAGCAGCGCCCAATGCAGAAACATCAGCTATACCACGATGGAGCAATTTGCAATCCAAAAGATCGGCAATTACCTGTAAAACAAAGGTATTGGATGTAATGCCACCATTCACCATCAGCTCTTTTAAAGCTATTCCTGCGTCATCCTGCATAGCCGCAGCAACGTCTTTTACCTGGTAAGCAATACTTTCCAATCCCGCACGTACAACATGGTTCTTATTGCAATCGAAAGTAAGGCCATAGATAGCCGCTTTGCGGTTCATATCCCAGTAAGGCGCTCCCATGCCACTAAACGCAGGTACAAGATAAACGCCGTTGTTATCTGCTACACTTAGCGCCATTTCTGCCGATTGTTTGGTATCGGCAATAATGCTCAACTCGTTTTTCAGCCATTCAAGCGTTGCACCACACGATACAATAACACCTTCCAGTGCATAGTCGACCCTGCCTTTTATGCTCCAGCAAACGGTGGTCATCATGCCCTTTTCAGATGGCTTTGCTTTATCACCAATATTCATTAAAACCGAACAACCCGTGCCTAAAGTAGCCTTTGCCGTTCCCGGTTCAAAACAACCTTCACCAAAAGCAGCGGCATGTGAATCACCGATCATAGCGCTAATTGCAATTGGCTCATTGAAAAGTCCGTTAAAATCAGATTCGCCAAAGTGATCCGCAGAATGGCGCAGCTCGGGCAGGTTCAGGTTTTGCAATCCCAATGAAGCCAACAATTGGTTATCCCATTGTAAGGTATTCAGATTGAAGAATAATGTTCGGGAAGCATTGGTATGGTCGGTTAGGTATTGATTACCGGCTGTTAGCTTATATAACAGCCAGGTATCCACCGTGCCAAAATATGCTTTATCGGCATCAACCGCTGCTTTTACCTGAACATTGTTTTCATACAGCCAGACCATCTTAGTACCCGAAAAATATGGGTCGATGATCAAGCCTGTTTTTCGCTTTACATCAGATTCCAGGCCGGCAGCCTTTAACCTTTCGCAAACTGGAATAGAGCGCTTGCATTGCCATACAACGGCATTATGCAGCGGATTGCCATTTTCGTCCCAAACGATAAACGTTTCCCGCTGATTGGATATGCCACAGGTTTTAATAGCTGATAATTGATACCCTTGAGCCACAAATGATTCGAGGCATTGTTTAACAGAATCCAGTACATTTTGCCAGATCGCTTCCGGCTCCTGCTCCACAAATCCACCTTCAAGATACCATGTCTTCAGCGGCACACTGCCCTTTGCCAGTACTTCTCCACGCTCGTCAAAAACAATTGTTTTAGTACTGCTGGTACCCTGATCAATAGCTAATACATAGCCCGTTTCCATGTCGTTTATTCTGATTTAGAATTTGCTTTATCAATAATTACGGCCAGCAAAATTACACAGCCTTTAACTACCTGCTGCCAAAACGGCGATACATTGAGCAGCACCAACCCGTTATTAAGCACACCCATGATCACAGCGCCTAAAACCGTACCCCAGATAGTACCTTTGCCACCCATCAGCGAAGTACCGCCGATCACTACAGCAGCAATGGCATCCAGTTCGTAATTGATACCTGCATTGGGTTGTGCTGAATCAAGCCTTGAGGTAACAATAAGACCGCCTATGGCTGCCAGTACGCCTGCCAAACCATAAACGATAATCTTAACCTTATTGATGCTGATACCCGACAGTTTAGCCGCGTTTTCATTACCGCCGATGGCATAAATATATCTCCCTAACGGAGTTTTATTGGCAATTAACAGTGCAATAAGAATGACGATAACCGATATCCAAACCGGAACCGGAATACCTAAAAGCCAGCCTGTACCGATATAGCCAAAACTATCGCCAAGTACAGAAATGGGGAAACCCTTGGTCCACAACAGCGTAAGTCCGCGGGCAATAGTGAGCATAGCCAGCGTAGCTACAAAAGGCGGCACTTTGAATCGGGTAATGGTAAAGCCGTTGAAAACACCAAGCGCGCCGCCAACGATAATCCCGCCTATTATAGCACCTAATAAAGTAAAGCCGATATATAGATTGGCTGAGGGTATCGATATTCCATTCTTCAAAAGTCCGGCAGTAACAGCGCCACTTAGGGCGAGCATAGAGCCAACAGAAAGATCGATACCTGATGTAAGTATAACCAGTGTCATGCCCACAGAAATGCAGATGTTTACCGATATCTGGCGTGCCACATTCCAGCCATTATCTATCGTCAGAAACTTATCTGATAAAATGCTCAAAACAATGCATAATACAACCAATGCAATGAGCGACTGGAACCTGGCTATAGATTGACGATTAAGATACATTTCGGATCAATTAATTGGTTTTAGGTATAGCGGCTTTTAATATTTTATCTTCAGTAGCGTCGGCTGTTATAAATTCGGCTGTTAGTACGCCTTCGGCCATTGTAATTACGCGGTCAGAAATTGCCAATATCTCCGGCAACTCAGACGACACCATAATAAAGCTCATGCCGCTAGCAGCCAGTTCCAATATCAGCTTATATATCTCGTTTTTAGCATTGATATCGATACCCCGTGTAGGTTCGTCCAGCATCAAAACTTTAGGTTTGGTAGCCAGGCATTTTGCCAACACTATTTTCTGCTGATTGCCGCCGCTGAGGTTTTTTGCCAGCTGTTTGGCTGACGGCGTTTTTATCTGTAATGAGCTGATATATTCATCCGCCAGCAATTTCTCTTTAGCTTTATTTAATAAACCGCCCTGCTGTAATTGCGATAAA
>JBQCEA010000424.1:0-6337 GCA_051960695.1 Mucilaginibacter sp.
AGGTACCTACTGCGGCAACAAGCATGTTGTGTCCCGGTGGCATACCGCCCTTTTCTTTATCATCTCGTTTGAAGATACGTCCCAGGCGAGGGCCTAATACAATAGCACCTGCCAGTGAGGCAACACCGCCTATGGTATGCACCACGGTTGAACCTGCAAAGTCACGGAAACCCTGGCCCAAAGATGGAAGGAAGAAACCTTTTGCACCCATTGTTGCCAGCCAGCCGTCAGGCCCCCAGGCCCAGTGGCCAATGATAGGGTAAATAAAGCCGGTAATACCTATACTATATAATATGTCGCCACGGAAACTTGTACGGCCGATCATTGCACCTGAAACGATGGTTGAGCAGGTATCAGCAAAAGCATACTGGAATATCCAGTGCGCAATTACAGGGATACCGGTAGCTGCATAAGTTTCAGGGGTGTTTTGCAGGAAGAACCATGAACCGCCGCCTTTAACCGACGGATCGCCATGCCAGCCTATAAAGCCGTTGCCCCAGCCAAACATGAATGCATAACCAATAGCGTAAAACAAGATACCGCAAAGGCAAGTATCGAAAACGCACTCCATTAACACGTTAACCGTTTCGCGTTTGCGTGCAAAACCTGCTTCCAGCATCACGAAACCGGCCTGCATACCAAAAACCAGGAATGCTGCCACCAATGTCCAAATGGTATTCATGGTGTTCATCATCGAGGTTTCGATAGCTGTTGGCTTTGCAGTCTCAGCAGCATGAGCGGCACCTGGCAGCAAACCAGGCAAGGTCATCATAGCAGCAAGCACAATACCTAAGCCGATCATTTTTCCGGATAGAATGGTCGCTCCGAGCGCCCATTTTTCGCGCGTCAGCCGTCGGAAGGGACTGAGCAAGTCGATTTTCGCAAATTTTACTTTCATTGTTAGTTGTTTTAGTTTGATTGACTATGAACGTTTGTTAGTTTATACAATAATTTAATTTATCCCTGTACATTTCGCTTCAACAATTAATACAATCGCATATTTTTCAATTTATACATACGATTTTATTAATTATTTCATGAAATTATGGATGTTTTTCTAAAAAGACAAATTTTAACACCAAAAAAATCACCAAAAACATCAATTATTGTAAATTTTATAAAAAACACATCAAATAAATTTCACATTTTTAAATATTATCAATCAAAAAACAACATTTACAGAAATTTAATTCAGAAATAAATCATAAATCATTAAAAAATTGAAATATTTTAGAAGTCTTTACTCTTTTTTGGATAAAAAGATGGAATTTCCGACGCAAAAACTCCATTTATAGAAAATTTCAGTCAGCACATCTGTATTTTTATCGGTTTAACGCGGTCAAATGATCGGGAATTGCTTCGAAGAGAGATATTTTAATCAAATATTAACTGTATTATCGCAGATAATTTTACTTTTGAAGTTAAACCCTGATAAATAAACCGTAAAAAATGGCAAACATCCGATTTCAAGCACTTCAGGCAGTACTAAACCGGACGATCCCGGAGGTAAAGCAACCTTCTGGCAAAATCTCAGATTATTTCAGCTCAAACGTATTTGATAAGCAGAAAATGAAGGAGTTTCTTTCAAAAGAAGCCTACCAGGTAATTGCTGACTCCAATGAACGGGGCGAACCTATACCAAGGGATATGGCCGAGCAGGTAGCTTCGGCAATGAAATCATGGGCAATAAGCAAAAACGCTACACATTATACACACTGGTTCCAGCCGCTGACCGGCACAACAGCTGAAAAGCACGATTCCTTTTTTGAACCCATACCCGGAGGTGGTGCCATTGAAACATTTTCGGGCGATGCGCTGGTGCAACAAGAACCGGACGCTTCCAGTTTTCCAAGCGGCGGCATCCGTAATACTTTTGAAGCCAGGGGTTATACCGCATGGGACCCCTCCTCGCCTGCCTTTATTATGGGTCGTACCTTATGTATACCTACGGTATTCGTTTCCTATACCGGTGAGGCATTAGATTATAAGGTACCACTATTAAAGGCATTAAGTTCGCTGGATAAGGCGGCAGTTGACGTATGCCATTATTTTGACAAAAGCATTGAAAGGGTTAATGCATCATTAGGCATTGAGCAGGAATATTTCCTGGTTGATATTGCCTTGTTTAATGCGCGTCCCGACCTGTATTTAACAGGCCGCACCTTATTTGGACATATTTCGGCTAAAAATCAGCAGTTGGAGGACCATTATTTCGGTTCAATACCCGAGCGGGTTTATGCCTTTATGCAGGATATGGAAACCGAAGCGCTGCAATTGGGTATCCCGCTTAAAACACGCCATAATGAGGTTGCGCCTTCACAGTTTGAATGTGCACCTATATATGAAGAGATAAACCTGGCTATCGATCACAACCAATTGCTGATGGACGTGATGGACCGTGTTGCCAAACGCCATAATTTTAAGGTATTGCTGCATGAAAAACCTTATGCGGGCATCAACGGATCAGGCAAGCACAATAACTGGTCAATGATAACCAACACAGGCAAAAACCTGTTATCGCCCGGTAAGACGCCTAAAAACAACCTGATGTTCCTTACCTTTTTTGTGAATACCATAAGAGCGGTATATGAACATGCGGACCTGTTAAGGGCATCGGTTGCGTCGGTAGATAATGACCATCGCCTCGGCGCGAACGAAGCACCGCCGGCTATCATGTCTATCTTTCTTGGCAGTCAGCTAAGCGACGTGCTTGACGAGATCGAAACATCAAGGATCAGCAAAAAGATCAAAGATGATTCCATGCTGTGGCAGGGCATACCTAAAATACCGCAGATATTAAAGGATAATACCGACCGTAACCGTACATCGCCTTTCGCCTTTACCGGAAATAAGTTTGAATTGCGTGCAGTTGGCTCATCAGCCAACTCCGCTTACCCTATGACCATATTAAATATGATCGTGGCAGAGCAGTTGAAAAGGTTCAAATTTGATGTAGATAAGTTACTGCGAAAAGGTGAAAAGAAAGACGTCGCCTTATTAATGGTGATCAAAAAATACATCAAGGAATCCAAGGCCATCCGTTTTGAAGGCAATGGCTATAGTGCCGAATGGGAAAAAAAGGCCGAAGAACGCGGTTTATCCAATGTTAAAACCACACCAAAAGCTTTGGACGCCTTTTTAACAGAGAAATCGACCATACTTTTTGAGGAATCGAATGTATTTAGCTTACGCGAAGCTCATGCAAGGCACGAGGTATTGCTCGAAAGCTTCTATAAGAAGCTGCAGATAGAAGCCCGCGTAATTGGGGAGTTAGTTACCAATGTTATCATTCCTACCGCCATTGCCTACCAAACCAGACTGGTAGAAAATGTTAAGGGATTAAAGGAACTTGGCCTGGATAGTTCAGCTTATGCGGCACAGATGGATATCATAACCAAGATATCGGAGCACGTTAACTTCATTAAATCAAATGTGAGCAATATGGTGGCCGAACGCAAGCAGGCCAATGCCATTGAAGATGTTCGCGAAAAAGCAATCACTTATGATGAGAAGGTAAAGGCATTCTTTTTACCGATCAGATATCATGTAGATAAGCTTGAGCAGTTGATAGACGATTCATTATGGCCCCTGCCAAAATTCAGGGAACTACTCTTTATAAAATAAGGATCCGGATAGCGCTCAAAAGGCGCTATTCGCTTTTATAGGCCTGCAATAAATCTACCGATTACCGTTTTAATTAAAATAATTTTCATAGCGGCTAATAATTTGACCAAATTTGCCGGGTAAAATGTCAATCAAAAAATACAAAAGTTTAAAACACTATCTCGAATTCATCCGGTTAGTAAAAAAGACCCAGCAATATGGCCTGAAAAAGGTAAAAAGCTACGAGCTGATCTTACAATGGCTCAAAACCAGGTTATCCCATAATCAATTTCTCATCCTATCCGGGATATTTGTTGGTTGCTCGGCAGGTTTAGCAGGGGTGTTCCTGAAATCACTGGTTCATTATATACATTATGTTATTACCAGCAAGGTCCATTTTGAAGATCAGATACTGTTTTACGTTTTGTTTCCTTTTCTGGGCATTGTATTAACTACCTTAATAGTTATTTACTTTTTTAAGGGCCAGGACAGAAAAGGCATCGGCGCCATTCTTTACGAGATCGCCCGAAATTCAAGCTTTGTATCTTCTGTAAAAATGTATTCGCAGATCATACAAAGTGCCGTAACGGTAGGCTTAGGTGGTTCGGCGGGGTTAGAAAGTCCAATGGCAGTTACAGGTGCAGCCATAGGTTCTAACTTTGCGCAAACCTACAAGCTCAGTTACAAAGACCGCACTTTATTATTAGCATCCGGCGCTTCGGCCGGTATTGCCGCGGCTTTTAATGCACCAATAGCTGGTGTAATGTTTGCCTTTGAAATATTACTCACAGGCGTTGTGTTTACCGACTTTATCCCGCTTGTAGTAGCGGCGGTATGCGGCAGCTTGCTTTCGAGGATCATTCTGAACGAGGATATATTATTCAAGTTCAATGCACGTCATGATTTCAACTACCATAATATACCTTATTATTTAGCACTTGGTATAGTTTGCGGTTTATATGGACGTTACTTTAATGTAGTTTCAGCATACATTGAGCATTTCTTTCATAAACGAAAGTTTTCAAAGATCAAAAAAGCCATGATAGGCGGCTTTATTCTATCACTGCTTTGTGTCCTGTTCCCGCCTCTATTTGGCGAAGGCTATTCAAGTATAAAGGAATTTACTAATGGGGGCATCCATCAGATCATCGAGCACAGCTTTTTGGGTTATGTTACCTATAAGGTATGGATCGTTATTATATTCTTAGGCCTGATATGTATTTTCAAAGCCTTTGCAACTTCCGTTACCATCAACAGTGGCGGCAATGGCGGTAACTTTGCCCCCTCACTCTTCGCCGGAGGTACAATAGGTTATTTGTTTGCCATTATTTGTACTACTATGGGCCTTACCGATGCACCGATAATCAATCTGACCATTGTAGGTATGGCCGGTGTAATGACTGGGGTACTCTACGCGCCTTTGACAGCAATATTCCTGATCGCTGAATCCACTTCGGGATATGACCTGTTTATTCCGCTGATGATCGTTTGTGTTATTTCGTTTTTAATAGCCAAATGGTTTTCACCTATGTCGCCAGATCTTAAGAAGCTGGCTGACGAGGGCAAGATATTTACCCGTGAGCACGACAAAAACCTTCTGCTATTGATCGATACTAAAGAGCTTATCGAAACAACAACCTCCATAATCGACATCAATGCCACACAGCAGGAATTACTGGAAGTTGTGAAAAAGAGCAAACGTAATGTGATCGTAGTAGTTGATAAAGGCCATCTTTCAGGGATCATTTATATGGAAGATCTGCGGCCGCTGCTATTCAATCCTGATCTGCAGGACCAGATAGCGGTGATCAAGATCATGAAAATACCCGTAGAGGTTCTTCATTACGACGAGGACATGATATCCATAACCAATAAGTTCGACGAAACATCAACCTGGGTGTTACCGGTAGTTAACGATCAGAATGAATTCATCGGACTGATCTCTAAATCAGCTGTACTGAACCGGTACAGGCAATTATTAAAAGAGTATTCAGACCTCACTTAAATTGATCTTACCGCTATAAAACTATAAGCAGTATATTTGCCCATGATTTCTTCGCAAAGGTATGACCAGAGAGGCGTTTCGGCCTCTAAGGATGACGTTCATAACGCAATCAAAAATATCGACAAAGGCATTTTTCCAAAGGCTTTTTGCAAGATCATACCCGATATCCTGAACGGCGACCCGGACTATTGCAACATCATGCATGCCGACGGTGCAGGCACAAAATCATCCCTTGCCTATAGCTATTGGAAAGAAACCGGCGATATCTCCGTTTGGCGCGGCATAGCCCAGGATGCGATCATCATGAATATTGACGACCTGCTTTGTGTAGGCGCAACAGATAATATCCTGCTTTCATCAACCATCGGCCGCAACAAAAACCTGATCCCCGGCGAGGTAATTGCAGCCATTATTAATGGTACCGAAGAAATTTTAGCCGAGTTAAGGGAGGCTGGTATCGGCATTTATTCAACCGGCGGTGAAACTGCTGACGTTGGCGACCTGGTGCGCACCATTATAGTTGATTCGACCGTAACCTGCCGAATGAAACGCAATGATGTGATCTCAAATGACAGGATACAACCCGGCGATGTTATTGTAGGCATGGCATCATATGGCAAGGCTACTTATGAGAAGGAATATAATGGCGGCATGGGTTCCAACGGACTTACCTCTGCACGTCACGACGTTTTTAATAAAAGCATAGCTGAAAAATATCCGGAAAGCTAT
>JBQCEA010000425.1:0-6407 GCA_051960695.1 Mucilaginibacter sp.
ATATGAACCTGCGGGAACTCAAATGCAAGCATTTCCAGCGACCTGTCGGTAGAGGCATTGTCTACAACTATAATCTCATAGTCAACACCTGACTTACCTTTAAAGAGGGTATTCAAAGCAAGCCTTAAGCCATTTTTTGAATTGTGATTGATAAAGATTACAGATAGTTTCATGCGCTCTATTTTGACAGTGAATTTTCATACGGAATACGTGTCACGATAGAGCGTCCTAAAGTGACTTCATCAACGTACTCTAATTCACCACCAAAAGCTATGCCACGCGCTATGGTAGAGATGTTTATATTGTAATCTTTTAGTTTTTTATGCAGGTAAAAAATAGTGGTATCGCCTTCCATGGTAGCGCTTAAAGCGAAAATAACTTCTTTAATATCATCCTCTTTAATACGTTCAACTAAAGTATCCACATGCAGGTCTGACGGGCCTACACCGTCCATAGGAGAAATTAATCCGCCAAGTACATGATATACACCGTTGTACTGATCAGTATTCTGTATAGCCATTACATCACGTGTATCTTCCACCACACATATTGTAGAGTGGTCTCGTTTTGGCGACGAGCATATTTCACAAACGGGTTGCTCTGAAATATTATGACAAACCCGGCAAAACTGTATCTCGTTACGTAACTTACTGATACTATGAGTAAATTGCTCAACATCGGCTTTATCCTGGTTAAGCAGGTGCAGCACTAATCTCAAAGCCGTTTTTTGCCCAACGCCCGGCAACTTGGCAAATTCTGCCACCGCATTCTCCAACAGCTTCGACGAAAAGTTCATGTTGCGAATTTAAGAAATTATAGGTAAATCGCTGTCTGTTCATGGTTCATAGATCATGGTTCATGGATTATTTTGCTATGAACTATGAACCATTATCCATGAACCAGAAAACATGTCACCTGCGATATTATTATCATTCATAATAGGATACTTTCTTATACTGCTGCTTATTTCGTGGCTCACATCACGCAAATCATCTGACAATGATACTTTCTTTGTTGCCAACCGCAACTCCAAATGGTACCTGGTAGCTTTCGGCATGATCGGCACAGCGTTAAGCGGCGTTACGTTCATTTCTGTTCCGGGTAAGGTTGGTGCGCCTTCAGGCGACCAGTTTGCTTATTTCCAGTTTATTTTAGGCAATGCAGCGGGTTTTGTGATCATTGCCCTGGTATTATTACCTCTTTATTATCGCATGCGGCTTACTTCTATTTACAGCTACATTGAGCATGCTTTAGGACGATGGAGCTACAAAACCGCTGCCGGTATTTTTCTCATTAGCCGTACCATTGGTTCTGCCTTTCGTTTATACCTGGTAGTTATTGTGTTGCAGAAGTTTATTTTCGACAATTATCATGTACCATTCGCAGTTACTGTGCTAATATGTCTGGTATTGATCTGGTCATATACTTTCAAAGGAGGTTTAAAAACTATTATTATTACCGACAGTCTGCAAACTTTCTTTTTGGTGTCGTCAGTATTTTTATCGATCTACTTCATTTGCCGCAGTTTGGATATGAACGTCTTCCAGGCAGCCGATGCCATCAAGAACAGCAGCTATTCCAAGATCTTCTTTTTTAATGACTTTCTGAGCAGTCACCTCCATTTCAGTAAACAGTTCTTAGGCGGCTTATTCATCACAATAGGCATGACCGGTCTCGACCAGGACCTGATGCAAAAAAATCTGAGTATGAGCAATATCAAAGAAGCGCAGAAAAACATGTTCAGCTTTACAACGGTGTTTGTCATCATTAACATCTTTTTCCTCAGCGTTGGCGCATTGCTGTACCTGTATGCAGCAAAATATGGCATCAGCGTACAAAAAACCGACTATCTGTATCCTACCATCGCACTAAATTATTTAGGCGTAGTACCTGCTGTAGTATTTATGCTCGGGCTAACTGCCGCCACGTTTGCCACTACAGATTCGGCCCTTACCGCTTTAACCACATCATTTTGTATAGACTTTTTAGGGTTCGATAAAAACAAGGACCTCAATAGCCGGAAAATGGTAAACACCCGGCATTACGTACATATAGCTTTTTCCGGACTCATGCTGCTAACCATCGTTATTTTTAATGCCATTAATAATGATGCGGTTGTAAGTGCAATATTTAAAGTAGCATCTTATACCTATGGACCACTGCTGGGTTTATATTCGTTTGGACTGTTTATGAAGCAAAGGCAGGTGAATGATAAACTGGTTCCGTTTATTTGTATTATATCGCCTGTAGTGTGTTACTTTCTAAGTTTGCATTCTGCGCAATGGTTGGATGGATATGTATTTGATAACGAACTGATCATTGTAAACGGGTTCATTACATTTGCAGGCCTCATGCTCACCTCATCAGCAAAAACAGCGTTAGCACGTAGTTGACCAGACATTTCTATTAATCATGATTAAGTTTTATTTGCACACATTATTGTCACTATTGCTATTCACAAGCATTTGTTGTTATGCTACAGCTCAGAATGCCATTACTAAATATAATATTATTCCCTATCCTGTAAAACTTATCGCAAGGCAAGGCAATTTTATTATTAACTTAAAGACGCAAATTATAGCGCAGCCGCGCTTTGCAAATGAAGCACGGCAATTAAATCAAATAATAAAGGCCGGCACCGGTTATTCTTTAAAAACAGGAACAACGATTAAATCAAACACAATAGAGTTTCATTATTCTCCAAATGTTAAAGAAACCGAAGGTTACAAACTTGATATTTCAGCCCACCACATTGTGATATCTGCAAGCAATGCAGCAGGAGCTTTCTATGCCGTAGAAACCATAAGGCAACTTTTACCTGTACCAACTGAGGGCAAACAGACAAGACAACGATTGAATATACCGCAAGTATATATTGAAGATGCACCCGCCTATGCCTGGCGCGGTATGCACCTGGATGTATCAAGGCATTTCTTTTCTATCAATTATCTCAGAAAGTTTATCGACGTGATGGCACTTTACAAAATGAATAAGTTTCATTTACACCTCACGGATGACCAGGGCTGGCGCATACAGATAAAAAAGTATCCAAAGCTTACTGAAGAAGGTGCATGGCGCACTTTTGATAACCATGATTCGGTTTGTATGCAAAGAGCTACTGAGAATCCGGATTTCAAAATTGATAGTACGCATATTATCGAAAAGGATGGCAAAAAGTTATACGGTGGCTATTACACCCAGCAACAAATGAAAGACTTTGTAGCTTATGCTGCTGAAAGGCACATCGATATTATACCTGAAATAGATATGCCCGGTCACATGATGGCGGCTATTAACTCGTACCCGTTCCTTACCTGCAATGGCGAAAATAAATGGGGCGCATTATTCAGCAGGCCCATTTGTCCTTGTAATGAACAAACTTTTGAGTTTGCACAAAATGTATATAGCGAGATCATGGATATTTTTCCGTCAAAATACATCCATATTGGTGGTGATGAGGTTGATCGGTCTGACTGGGGCAAATCAGAAGCTTGTAAGACTTTGATGCAGCAGGAAGGGATCAAAGATCTGCCAGGCCTCCAAAGCTACTTTATAAACCGGATGGAGAAATTTTTCAACTCCAAAGGACGCAAATTAATAGGCTGGGACGAGGTACTGGAAGGCGGAATTAGTTCTACGGCTATCATTATGTATTGGCGAACATGGGTGCCTGATGCACCCGCAAAAGCAGCGATGAACGGAAACAAAGTGATCATGTCGCCGGGAAGTCCATTGTATTTTGATAACCCTGCCGATAAAAACTCACTTTATAACATCTATCACTTCAACCCCATACCAGCTTCATTAAATCAACAGCAGGCCAGGCAGATCATAGGGGCACAGGCAAATATCTGGACTGAATACATCCCATCCGAAAAACGTGCAGACTATATGTTTATGCCCCGGATGACGGCGCTTGCAGAACTGCTTTGGACAAATGACACAAACGATTACCAAGGCTATACCCAACGACTAATACAACAATATGCGCGATTAGATGCTTTACATATCAATTACCGATTGCCTGACCTGGACGGAATAGTTGATAACAAAATATTTGTCACTTCCGACACGTTGAATATAACACCTCCATTAAGCACCCTTGTTGTCAGGTATACCTCCAACGGAGCTTTGCCTGACAATAACTCACCTTTACTGAACAACCTGGTTATTACAAAACCACAGACCATTAGACTGGCGGCTTTTACGCCTAATGGCAAACGCGGTGATGTTTATTCCATAAACTATACACAACAATCATTGGCTAAGCCGCAAACGGGAACATTCAGCCCAGGTTTAAGTGTGGAATATTTTAAAGGTTATTTTAAATCTGCCAAGCTGATCCGGGAAGGTAAAGCAGACAGTACTTTTATTGTATCGAACATTTTTGTACCAAAATCCGTTAATGCACCATCATTCGGGCTAAAATATAGGGGATATATTGATGTACCGCAGGATGGTATATATACCTTTTACTTCACCTGTGATGATGGCGGCATACTAAACATTGCCGGGTACGAGACGGTTAATAATGATGGTTTACATTCGGCTATTGAAAAAAGCGGGCAGGCTGCACTAAAAAAAGGTCCGCATCCGATAGCGCTCGATTTTATTGAAGGCGGAGGAGGGTTTACCCTGAAGCTAAAATATAGCAAAGATGGCTCGCAACCCGTTGATGTTCCATCTGAATGGCTAAAACACTAAGAACCTGGTACCCTATACAAACATTTATATTTACATATTGAGTAATTGATCATGACTGGTGAAGAAAAAATAAGACATGCTTTTGAGAACAAGAACTGGCAGGAAATCAAAGTAACAGACTCCTGGCAGATATTTAAGATAATGGCCGAATTTGTTGATGGATTTGAAAAGCTTGCCAAGATCGGTCCTTGTGTTTCCATTTTTGGTTCAGCACGCACAAAAAATGATAATAAATACTACCAATTGTCTGAAGATATTGCCCGCCTACTAACTCAACACGGCTATGGGGTGATCTCGGGCGGCGGCCCTGGTATTATGGAAGCTGCCAATAAAGGCGCTTATGAATCGGGCGGCAAATCGGTTGGACTTAACATTGAATTACCCTTTGAGCAATTCCATAACAAGTATATCGACAGGGATAAACTGCTGGAATTCGATTACTTTTTTATACGAAAAGTAATGTTCATGAAATACTCGCAGGGCTTTATTATCCTGCCGGGCGGCTTCGGCACGATGGACGAATCGTTCGAGGCTATTACCCTTATTCAAACTGGCAAAATCGCACGCTTCCCGATCATATTTGTCGGCGTAGATTACTGGGGCGGCTTATTTAACTGGGTGAAGGAAAAAATGCTTGACGAGCAGCAGAACATTAGTCCTGATGACCTTAACTTATACCGTGTGGTGGATACCGCAGAAGAAGCAGTAGAACACATTTTCCGCTTCTATAACAAATATGTATTGAAGCCGAACTTTTAATGCCGGTTTCAGTATTTCACCTTATTATTGGCGCTGCAACTCTTTATCTGTTATAATGTAATAACCCAATGCGCCTTTTTTTACCGTTAACGTTACAAATTTGGAAGGCACGATCATTTGCTGCTCTTCTGATTCTATGGACACATCTTTTATCAGGCCATCCCATTCAACCGTGATCTTCGATTTTTCGCTATTATGTGATGACAGCACTTTATTGAGTATTTGGTGTTTCGAAGTGGTTTCGGCGTTATGGGCCAAATCGTCATTAAGTTTAAAAAATATAGCTGTACAAATACTGCCCAGCAAAGCAATTGAAATAAGATAATATCTCAGATCCCGTTCAATTATAACAGTCGCTATCAAACCGGACACAAGCCCAATAAGCACAATTTTTAAGCCGCCAATTAATGTGATCTCATATTGATTCTGCGAGTAAAAGAAACAATACACGCCAATTGCGTACAGAATAAATTTTAGTATCCAAATCGGTTTAAAACTGATATCCCTTGCACCGGAAATTCTTGTAGCCATATATTTTTCACCCCCCTGATAAGGTATTATAAAAATTATATACCCCATCGCCATTTATAAAACAGCAATGGGGTTGAAAAGTTTATCTGTAGGGGGCAGATGTGTGTCCCGGCACTCGCTCAGAAAAAGCGGGGGTTATTAAGGCCAAACACCTAAGTTTTGGTAAGATACGGCAATTTTATTTATCGCGCCAACAAAAGCTGCTGTACGAAGCGTATCTATCTTATCTGTATGATTATAAGTTTCGCGGATCTCGTGGTATGAGCGTATCATCGTGTCTTCAAGACCAGAATTTACAAGCTCTATTTCAGATGCACCTTTTACAATGGTTGCACGCTGCAGCGGTGTTAAAGCTACTCCGGTTATACCTTCAACCATATTTACCAGGTTGGTAGTGGATGTTTCCTCAAAAC
>JBQCEA010000426.1:0-2577 GCA_051960695.1 Mucilaginibacter sp.
AAAACTAAAAGATATTACTGTTGCCTTATGTTTTTTTGTCATTTGACACCAATGCCTGGATCGAATTAAGAGAATTGTAAATAAAATGCTTGTTCATTTGCGCCTTCAGCGCTTTCATTTCCAGCTCTTTCAAGTGATTTTGCAGAAAGGCATCGTGCTGTATCTTTTTAACCCTGCCTCTGAAAATGCTTGTTACAATGATTGCGGCTATTAGCAAACCAACTGCCTTGGCCCACCAGGTTCCGTACCATGGCGGCGAAATAATGACGGCGATATCTTTTTCGTTCGAAATGCCATTATCATAAACCACCTTTACCTTGAAGGTATAGTTGCCCGGCTGGATATTGAAGTAGGACGCCTCCCTTTCGTCATAAGATGCATGCCACCGGCCGTCGTAATTTTCGAGCTTGTAATACAGGTGGCTGTCTTCCGGCTCATTGATGTAATCAATATTTTCAAACCCGAACGAAAAAGTATTCTGAGCATGACCAAGCCTGATCATTTTCGTGTTTATAAGTGGCGTAGGCAATACATTACTTCTACCAGCCGTAATGGGCTGGTCGCCAAGCGAAAACCCGGTTATACATAGAACCGATCGTGATATATCACGTACCCGGTTCATTCCAAAGTAACCTCCTGTATTGGTCATGATATTTACCGCACCGATCCATGGATTTTTCTTGCGATCCTTTAACGTCCTCAATTCCGCAGCCTCACGTCCTGCTGATTCATCGTTAAGCCTGACAAAGTTGTCGGCGCCGGGATCATACTTAAAGAGCCCGTCATAAGCGGCAGCCCATATATCACCCCACTCATCTTCTTCCACAAATGAAATATGAGCAAAAGGCAAATATCGCTTAAACCGGCTCGTTCGCTCGTTAAGACGATTTAATCCCCGCACGGTACTTACCCAAATGTTACCCTTGCTATCTGCTGTGATGGCCTCAACATGGTTATCGCTGATACTGGTCCTATCCGCTGGTTTGTTTTGAAAGTGCAGGAAAGTGCGGGTTCTGATGTCCATCAAATCGAGGCCGTTGCTGCTGGTGCCCAGCCATAGCCTGCCGGGTTTATCCTGATAGGTCGTGTAAATCGAATCTGATATCGGGGTGTTTTTATTTTTTGGCTGATGACGGTAAGGTGTAAATACCCTGGTTACCTGATTAAAACCGATCAGGCCCCTGTAAGTCGATAGCCACAGCTTATTTTCTTTAACGTCCTTTTCAATGTGCCATATCCGGGTACGGCCCTGGATCGTTGTGGTGTCCGTAAGAAAAGCCTGTTGGTGTTGGTTGAAACCAAGGAAGATAGTACCTCTGCCGATCCATAAATTTTTAGCGCTATCCGCTTCGGCACGACGGACAAATGCCTTCCGGTATGGATTGACCTTATAGAGTGTACCGGTTTGACTGCCGGTGCCGTAAGTCGCTAACCAGAGTACGCCATCCCGCGTTCGGTAAGCGGTCCACAGCGCATCTGTTGTTAAACCGTTTTTTCCGGCACCATAGTGGCTAACCTTTTGCGTATTTGGGTCAAATAGGTTGATTCCGTTCTGAAAAGTGATGATCCATATCTTGCCCGTTATATCTTCAATAATGCGGGCGATGTGATCATCAAATGGCAGTCTTCTTTTGGTTGCGGGCCGGCTTAATTTGTCCGGGCGGGCAGGGTCGTACGTACAACGTTTAAATGTTCCTTTCGCCCTATCCATGATATGCAGGCCATCACCGGCGGTGCCGATCCAAAATACGCACCGGCTGTCTTCAAAGATCGCTCTTACCCGGTTATCGGTCAAACTACCGGGATCTTTCGCGTTATGAAGAAAACGGGTAAACCGGCCTGTCTTCTTGTCCAGTCTGTTTAAACCGCCATCCTCCCTGGCTCCTTCCCAAACGCTTCCGCAGCCTGCCCATATTGTACCAGCTTTGTCTTCATAAACAACCGATACATAATTATTACTGATGCTCGCCGGGTCATTTGCCTGGTATGTATGGTGAAAGAAACGTCCCGTGGTTGGTTCAAATTTGTCCAGGCCGCCACGCGTTCCAGCCCATAAGTTACCTTCGCGATCCATTATGATTGAGTTTACCCGATCATTCGCGAGGCTAGAGGAATCATTTTCCTTGTGATGGTAATGAGTGAAATTGCCGGTTTCCGGGTCGAGCCGGTCTAGCCCATGCTCGTTGGTGCCGATCCAGATAATGCCGTCTTTATCCGCAAGTACCGATTCTACCCAGTTATCAGCAAGTGAATTCGGATTTGCTGGATCATTGTAATAAGATAAGTACTGGCGCCCTCCATATTTAAATAGTCCATGTTGCGTAGCGATCCAAATAAAACCCTGCGGATCCTGGGTAAGCGCCGTAATTTGAAATAAAGGCTCATTGCCCGGCGGTGGTATACGGGTAAAATATATATCTTGGCCAAAACCATTTAAGTAGGTTGATAACAGGACAATGGCTGATAATATGGATAAGGCCCGCAGTTTCATTCACCTAACGCCTTATATTCAATAGATGCATAAATTCATCTTTATGCGTTCTTGACAGTTCTATTTCATGCCCATTACTCATAACG
>JBQCEA010000427.1:0-2210 GCA_051960695.1 Mucilaginibacter sp.
AGCTGACCACTTACCAGTTGCGTAAGTATTTTGGTGACCTTTCAGATCCGCGCATGACCTCGGGATTGGCAATGATCCACTCTCGTTTTTCTACCAACACATTTCCATCATGGCGGTTGGCCCAGCCATTCCGTTTGTTGGCGCACAATGGCGAGATCAACACGCTTACCGGTAACTTAAACTGGTTCTATTCAGGTGTTCGTTCTTTTGCGTCACAATATTTTACCAGCGAAGAAATGGAGATGCTGCTTCCGGTTATTGATAATAACCAGTCCGACTCAGCATGTCTTGATAACATAATTGAGGTTTTATTACACTCTGGCCGTTCATTACCGCACGTAATGATGATGCTTGTTCCCGAAGCATGGGACGGCAACGAGCAAATGGACCCTATCAAAAAAGCATTTTACGAATACCATGCTACTTTAATGGAGCCATGGGATGGCCCTGCAGCGCTTACCTTTACTGATGGCCGCCTGATCGGTGCTACGCTTGACCGTAATGGCTTGCGTCCGTTGCGTTATCTCGTAACTAAAGATGGCCGTGTAATAGCTGCGTCAGAAGCAGGGGTACTTGATCTTGATCCTAAAAACGTTCTGCAAAAAGGCCGTTTACAGCCAGGCAAAATGTTATTGATCGACACGCAAAAAGGTAAGATCATTACTGATGACGAGATCAAACACCAGATAGCTTCACGTCAGCCTTATGGTCAGTGGCTTGAGAATTATAAGATAAAGCTGGAAGATCTTGCAGAACCACGTCTGGCTTTCGCACCGCTTTCGCCTGAGGCTGTTTTCCGTTACCAGCAGGTATTTGGCTACAGCCGCGAGGATATCGATACCATCATCAAGCCAATGGCTTTGGATGGCAAAGAGCCGATAGGCTCAATGGGTACTGACGTTCCTTTGGCAGTACTTTCTGATAAACCGCAACATTTATCCAGCTACTTTAAACAATTCTTTGCGCAAGTAACTAACCCGCCTATCGACCCGATTCGCGAACGTTTGGTGATGAGTTTGGCGACTTTCATAGGCAACAATGGCAACCTTTTGGACGAAGACAAGATGCATTGCCATTGCGTAGCCCTGAAATGGCCGATCCTGATTGACCATGATCTTGAAAAGCTGCGCAGCATTGATACCGGTTCATTTCATGCTAAAACGCTGCAAACTTATTTTGTGGCCGATGGCATGCCAGGCTCACTGGAAAAAGGTTTGGCAAGGCTTTGCCGTTACGCAGAAGATGCCGTAGGCGAAGGCTTTGAAGTGCTGATCCTTTCAGACCGTGCTATCGATTCAGAACACGCGCCGATACCTTCATTATTGGCTGTGTCAGCAGTTCACCACCATCTAGTGCGTAAAGGCCTGCGCGGCGCTGTTGGTATAGTTGCCGAGTCGGGTGATGCATGGGAAGTACACCATTTTGCCACTTTGCTGGCGTTTGGTGCTACAGCTATCAATCCTTACCTGGCACTGTCTACCATTGAAACGATTAAGAATGACGGTAGCCTGGAAACCAGCCTGGACGCTAAAACGCTGAGAAAGAACTACGTTAAAGCTATCAATGATGGTTTACTGAAGATCTTCTCCAAAATGGGTATTTCTACACTGCAATCTTATCATGGTTCGCAGGTGTTTGAGATATTAGGTTTGAACAAGAGCGTTGTTGACCGTTATTTTGACGGTGCGGTTAGCCGTATCGGAGGTTTGGGCCTGGATGAGATCGCCCGCGAATCGCTTTGCAAACATCGTATCGGTTTTGGCGGTTCCAAATCCGGCGACCGTTTGCTGCCTGAGGGTGGTATTTACCAATGGAAACGCAGGGGAGAGCAGCATTTGTTCAATCCGGTAACCGTTCACTTGTTGCAGCATGCTACCCGTACAAACGATTATTCGATCTATAAAAACTACGCAAAACAGATCAACGAGCAGGGTGAAAAGCATTTCACTATCCGTGGTTTGCTTGATTTTGCACATCACCGCGAGTCTATTCCGTTAAGTGAAGTAGAACCGGCTGAAAATATAATGAAGCGCTTTGCAACAGGCGCAATGTCGTTCGGTTCCATCTCTCACGAGGCGCACAGCACTTTAGCTATCGCCATGAACCGTATTGGCGGTAAGAGCAACACCGGCGAAGGTGGCGAGGATGAGCTGCGTTATGAATTGCTGCCAAATGGCGATTCAATGCGTTCGGCTATTAAACAGGTAGCT
>JBQCEA010000428.1:0-3687 GCA_051960695.1 Mucilaginibacter sp.
CTATATCATTGTAATTTGAAATATCATAACCAAAGTCCGCCATTGGTGACGGATATATTGGTGATAACCATACAGCAGAAATGCCCAGCCATTTAAGATAATCAAGCCGGTTAATAATTCCTTTCAGATCACCTACGCCATCGCCATTGCTGTCCTGGTACGACCGTGGATAAACCTGGTAAAAAATGCCTTTTTGCCACCAAAGCTGTTTCAATTTCTTAAACTTTTATAAAGTATTTAATTAAAATAACAGCGATTTGTTTTATTGTAGTGCTTGTTGAATGTCTGTTCTTAAAACTGGCCGTTAAATTTTTATCAAACTCGGATATTATTTATTGTTTTACGAACAATGGGCTATGCCGCATTGTTGCATAACTAATAAATAATGCTGTATTATGAAAAATCCATTTCAAAAAGACGATAACAAATTACTTATCGCAGGTATTACTGTAGGTTCGCTGGCCGCAGGGGCGACAGCCTACTTATTGATGACGGAAAGAGGCAAACAGATCCGTACGCAATTAGCCGATAAGTTTGGACATATGTACAATAACTTTTTCGGGAACCGGAATAACGAAGCACATACAGAAGAAACTCCTGCATATATGCAGCATAAAGGGAAAGCACCTAAAACGGACCGCGAGAAATTATTAAAACACGAGATATTACATGAACCCGGCCAGGAAGGCCCGGCTGAAGGATAAATTTTTCAATAGAGGTTTTTATTATCAGATATGGAGGAACGCAAGCTAAACGGGCTCTATTTTGAGTTTCTTTTTGGCTGATCGGTGTTAAATTGCCGTAAATGTTTAGTTTCGCAGCTCCATATCGATAATACTTATGGCTTTGACTGTTGAAAAGATAGGCGGCACCTCTATGAGTGCGCTAAAAGAAGTAATTGACAATATCATCCTTTATAACCACAATGATAGCAAGCTGTACGGCCGCATATTCGTGGTGTCGGCTTTTTCCGGAGTTACCAATGTACTTTTGGAGAATAAAAAGACCAAGGCGCCAGGCGTTTACCAAAAGCTTGCTACAGGTGACGATTACCAAAGCGCATTAGGTGAAGTGGCAACCCGTCTTAAAGAACTTAATCAGCAGTATGCCTCTTTAGGCCTTAACAAAAAGGAGGCTGATGATTTTGTTGATGCGGAAATGAGCCAGGTACTCCACTACCTGGAGAGCGCCACTACCATGCTTGCCTCAGGTTATCTTAACGAGGGTATTTTGCTTGCCGCACGGGAAATACTTGCTTCAATTGGTGAAAGTCATTCTGCTTTCGTGCTGGCCAATATTCTCCAAAATAAAGGCATTTCTACCCGGCTCATCGATCTTGCCGGAATGCATGATAGCCGTGTGCTTACCATTAATGAGCGTATTGAGGATGCCTTTAAGGGTATTGACCTTGACAAATGCATTTGTATAGTAACTGGTTATGCAAAGGGTAGGGAAGGCATTATGCGCGAGTTCGACCGTGGCTACTCTGAAGTGACCTTCAGTAAGATCGCCAGTATTCTCAAGCCCCAGGAAGCTATTATTCATAAAGAATACCACCTTTCTACAGCCGATCCCGGCCTGGTCGGTATTGATAACGTTAAACCTGTCGGCAATACCAATTATGATATTGCTGATCAGCTTGCGGACGTGGGTATGGAAGCTATTCATCCAAAAGCATCAAAGCCTTTAGAGATGGCTGGCATTCACCTGCGCATTAAAAATACTTTTGAGCCGGCCCATCCGGGCACCCTCATTACAAGGGAATATATCTCAAAACTTAAGCGGATAGAAGTGATCACCGGCACAGATAAGCAACTGCTTGTCCATATCTACGACCCGCTGATGACCGGCAATGTAGGCTCAGATCTCCAGATCATGCAATGTTTTGCAGATCGCCGTGTTAGTTATACGTTCAAAGCTACCAGTGCAAATAGTATCAGTATAGTTATCTGGGAGAGCGACTTCGACGAGCAACTGATCGCCGATCTTAAAGATAAATTTGAGCGTGTCACCTACAAGCCCATTGCGATGGTATGCCTTCTGGGAACAAACATGGACCAACCCGGCCTTTTAGCTAATGCTACTTCCGCTTTAGCCAAAGCTGAAATTTCGATTATAGCTGCCAGTATGGCCAGTGGTTGCGTTAACATCCAGTTTGCAATTGATCGTGATCAATTCAAAAACGCAATCATTGCGCTTAATAAAGCGCTTGGCTAAAATTATTTATTCATACAAGCTGCTTCATGTAATTAAAAACCAAGCAAAACCAGCGCCATGCAGGGTTGTTACATTTCTATACGATATCTTTTAAGATGAAAGGATAAGCTATGGAAATAACGATCAAAGAACCGGCTACAGGTGAATATATCCGCCTGGATGCACAGCCGGAAGAATATCACGATGAATTAGGCTGGCGAATATTTTATCCTCAAAAAGACTCATTTCTTATCGCTCGTGAAGGTGGCAGCTGGAAAGCAGTTGATGAACAGGACATAAACCCTGAACTTATTGATGCTATTGCGAACTCGCTGCGCGAAAATGAAGAATATAATAGCTCGAGCAGGCCATGAGTATTGTTGATGACATTGGATTACAATCGTATCGCTTAACATCTGCATATGATCTTGATCCTCTTCTTGAACGGATCGGTGATGCGCATTGTGTGATGCTGGGCGAGGCCTCGCATGGCACCCATGAATATTATACGTGGCGATCAGCCATCAGCAAAAGACTGATCAGAGAAAAAGGGTTTAATTTTATTGCCGTTGAAGGCGATTGGCCCGATTGCTATCGGCTTAACCGATTTATTAAGGGATATTCGGACAAAGAAAAAAAGTCGGATGAGTTGCTGCATGAATTTAAACGCTGGCCAACCTGGATGTGGGCCAATTGGGAAATAGATGCACTTTTAAACTGGCTAAAGGATTATAATCAACATCAGTCTGCAAACAAGCGCGTGGGTTTTTACGGGCTCGACGTTTATAGCCTGTGGGAATCAATGGAAGCGCTTGTTAACTATCTTGAACAGAATGATCCAAGGGCAGCAGAACTGGCAAAGCAGGCTGTTCATTGCTTTGAGCCGTTCAGTGAAGATCCGCATGAATATGCGCGTGCCCAGGTTTATTTAGATACCTCCTGCAGGCAGGAAGTGGTTAAATTGCTGTCAGAGATTAGAAGAATGGCGCCGGTTTATGATCACGATCCCGAGGCTGCGTTGAATACCGAGCAAAATGCACACATCGCTGTAAACGCCGAAGAATATTACAGTAATATGGTTGGCTTCAATGACAATACCTGGAACCTGCGCGACAGCCACATGATCGAAACATTAAACCGGATATACCAATTTTATGGTAAGGGAGCTAAAGCGATTGTGTGGGAACATAATACGCACATTGGCGATGCATGTTATACCGACATGCGCCGGCATGGTATGCATAATACCGGGCAACTGGCACGCGAGTTATATAGCGAGAATGATACAGTATTGGTTGGTTTTGGTTCATATAGCGGTACTGTAATGGCTGGTGAACAATGGGGCGCACCTATGGAGGTAATGAAAATGCCCGAAGCCCGTTCAGGTAGCTGGGAAGAGGAGTTGCACAATGAAAGTACGGACAGCAGACTGCTGGTATTTGACAGGGAAGAGGAAATTACAGAAAAGCAAGTGCCGCACCGGGCAATAGG
>JBQCEA010000429.1:0-5152 GCA_051960695.1 Mucilaginibacter sp.
ATAGAAGGATGGGATAAGCTGATGCAGGCGCTTAACAAGCTAAAGGAAGATATTACCATCGGCGATTTTTTGTTGGAGCATTTTAATGGAGATAAATATCAGCGCCTGCGTTCATCTGTAACCAGGTTTGTTTCGGGTTATGACACCGCCGATCCTTTTAAAGCAAGTGCTTTTGCTTTGCGCGAGGAGTGGGGCGGCGAAGATGAGGAATCACAGGGCCGGACCAGCGAAGGGTATGGAAAAATGATCAGCTATCTTGTACAGGAAGCCGAAAAGCGCGGTCTGAAATTGCATTTAAATACTATCGTTAAGGAAATTCATTATACAGAAGGTAAGGTAAAGGCCATCTCCGATAAGGGTATTGTTTTCAGCGCTGAAAAAGTTATCATAGCATTACCGTTAGGTGTTTTGCAAGGCGATAATAACACAGAAAGCTCAATAGTCTTTCAGCCCGGGATACCTGCGTATAAAAAAGCATTTGAGCAGATTGGATTTGGCGCTATTATCAAGATCTTGCTGGAATTTAAAGACGCTTTTTGGAAAAGAGATGAGATCACAGATCTCGCCGGTGAAAGTTTAAGCAAGATGGGATTTATTTTGTCCGATGAAGAAATCCCTACCTGGTGGACACAGTACCCGGATACTTCAGCAATACTGACCGGGTGGTTGGGTGGCCCGCCTGCGGAAAAGAAAAAGCATCTTTCAAACAATGAACTATTGAACAGAGGCTTACAGTCATTAGTGGGTATTTTTAACATCAGCGAAAACGAGTTAAAAAATAACCTTGTTGCATGGGAAGTAGTTAATTGGACTATCAATCCGTTCACCCTCGGCTCTTATGTTTATGATACAGTCGACTCGCACAAAGCAAGAGAGGTTTTGACAAAGCCGATAGAGAATACCCTTTATTTCGCCGGCGAGTTCACTTATGAAGGTCAGGCAATGGGAACTGTTGAGGCGGCATTAACCAGTGGGTTGGACGTGGCAAAGAAAATATTGTAGAGACACGATACTTCATGTCTCTAAATTTAAATTCATTAATTCGGTTTCCAATAATTTCCTGAAAGAATGATCATATTTAGCAGCTTGATGCTATTGTCGTAATAATCATAATCCTTCAGTTTGAAGTAAACCAGGTATTTCCATACCGCGTTTAGCCATTGCTGGTTTTTATGGTCTACCATAGCCGAAACAGTAAAAGGAGCTATAAAACTTAACGCCTCAAAATAACGACCATTGATGTCATTCCCTTCTAAAGTATATCCAGCCGAAATATTATCCGGGTTGCCTTTGGTTGTTTCCCGTATCCAGCGGTTGATCTTATCGTTGATGGCTTTAGCGCGCGGATCACCCGTTACTAAATAATCCGTTGCAATGCGCCAGGGTACGCGGCAGGCATTGTAGTTATAATAGCCGTCATATTTGGATTCGAGGAAATATGGATGAGCAGGGATAGGCTTCTTGTTAGTATTCAGGATAAAATCAGGCACTAACCCGGCATCTTCACTATAAGTCTGTTCCATATAGCGGAATAATTTATAAGTGCGGTCATTTACTTTATTCCAGCGAGTATCATGCGTTGCTTTCTCAAAAGCTTTAAAATGTGACGGCATAAAATCCGACGTCCGGGTATCGAAATAATCCTTGCTGTCATATTCCACCGCGTCGCTCAATATGATAGAGTAGGTTTTGGGATTTATCTCATACCGCATAATGGCGTTGATCATCTTACGTGCTTCTTCGAGATAATTGATATTGCCATGGCTTTCCCATTGATCGTTTGCCAGTAATAATGAATAAGCAATATCCATATCGCCGTCGGTAGCTGAGCTTTGGTCTATGCTGCGGCATTTTTTGTCCTCAGCCCAAGCCATTAACCCATGTCGATTACGGTGTTCTTTATAAAAATTGAAAAGGCCATCATAGATGTTTTTAGCTGACGGATCAGCTCCGGCCATTAGTGCTGTAATGACCATCCCGTAGCCCTGCCCTTCGGATACGCATTGTTTTTGTCCCTTCTTTTCAAACCAAACGTAGTAATCACCGGGTCTGCAACCGGCCTTGATATAGCGGTTACGCCATTGCTTGTAAAATTTACGCGTTAAACTGTCTAAACCCTGCTGAGATATATAATTAGGCTTTATACAACCCCTGGTATATTTCACATGCTGCGGGAAAGGTCTTAAAGGCTGTTGTGCCAGCAATAAATTCCCGCTGAAAAGAAAAAAGAACAGAATATACCGCATAGGGCTTTAGTACTGATAGCTTTTGTAGTTTACAGATGCTAACGTATTACCCTTCCTTTTCTGTATAAAATATTTTCGGTTAAACTGGTCATCCTCATCAATGCTCAGATCCTCGCCTGCAAAATACATTTTTAAGCATTCCAGGAAATTCTGAATAGCAGGCGTTTGTTTACAGGTAGCAGCAAACCAGGTACGTCTTGAGACGCTATGATGCAGAGGTTTGACTACAATATTTTTCCCTGTAAGATAAGGCTCAATTATCCAGTCGGCCATAACGCTTACTCCCAGGTTGGCATTAACCATTTCAATCGTTGCATCAGTATAGTGTATACGGTGTAATGTTTTGGGTTTTACTTGCTGTGCCTGTATCAGCGATTCGATCAATGGGGTATCCTGGTATGATGGATCATATAAAGGTAATATCATTTCCTGTCCCTGGAAATCGCTGATCTCAATAATGTCCTTTTTTGCAAGCGGATGATCTTTTGAAACAATAGCTACCAGGTTGTCTTCAAAAATAGGTTCGTATTTGATACGGGTATTTACCATTTGTGTGCGTACAATACCAATATCCAGGTCGCCATTCATTAAGTATTCAAGTGGACGGCTTGTAGCGTCTGATAATATCTGGATATTGATATCCGGCCAGCGTTTTCGGTAATATTTAATAATGCCAGGCAGCCAGTGATAGGCGGTATAGCATTGCATACTGATGCTCAATTTGCTGGTTTTGCCATTTTTATAATTGAGCATATCCTCCTCAAGAGCTTTGATCTCAGCTAAAATTTTCTCCGAACTTTTCAGGAAACGGGCGCCTTGTTCAGATAAGTGTAATCTTTTGCCTTGCCGGTTAAAAATATCAACATCTAACTCTCGTTCCAGCTCTTTTAGCTGGTGGCTAAGCGCCGATTGAGTAAGATGCAGTGTGTTAGCAGCTTTTGTGAGGGTGCCTTCTTTTGATATCGCGTACACAAGCCTGAAATGGTGAAGGGCAATATTCATATATTAGTTTTTTTAATAATTGTAACAAATTTAATTCATTTTTTTCATATAGAATATAGTTCTAATTTTGCGTGTCCAAAATACACATCCATGTTCAATGCTCGTTTTAAGTACTTTTTTTTAGCTTTTATCACAACCTTATACATTTCAAATGCAGGGGCGCAGCAAAAGGTACTTACCATGAAAGATGCTGAACTGGTCGCTTTATCAAACTATGCTTCTATCAAGGCCAAGATGAACCAGTTGAATGCTTCCAAGGCATACTTGACTGAAACTAAAAACGAATACCTTCCAGACTTGTCCTTTTCTGCACAGCAGGACTACGGTACTGTAAACGGCCAGTTTGGGCCATCTTATGGTTACAAAGGAATGGGTGTGGCTTCGTCAGGTCCGGTATTGGCTAACCAGAGCTGGAACGCCGGTTTTGGTGCTTTATACCTGGCTAATGTTAACTGGGATTTTTTTGCTTTCGGCCGGTCGGTTGAGAAGGTTAAAGTTCAAAAGTCGGTTGTAAACCGCGACGAAACTGACCTGTCACAAGAAAAATTTCAGCACCAGGTACGTGTAGCTGCGGCTTATCTCGATCTGCTTGCCGCACAGCAATTAGCAAAAGCTCAAGAGGACAATCTAAATCGTGTTCTGGATCTGCAAAAAGTGGTTGTTGCCCGGGTAAAAAACGGGTTGAATCCGGGAGTAGATTCTTCGCAGGCGAATGCCGAAGTTTCCAATGCGCGTATAGCCTTAGCCAATGCCCAGCAGACAGTCTTGGATCAAAGCAATCAATTAGCATTATATCTTGGCTTGCCGCATCAGCTCTTTCAGCTCGACAGCGTGTTTGTGAGCAAAGCTCCGGCTAATGCTTATGTACAACCTGCAACCAGCCTCGACAATCATCCGATATTGCAGTATTACCGCAACCGTATTAGTGTAAGCGACGAACAGGCTAAATACCTGAATACTTTTAACTACCCTACATTTACCTTGTTTGGTGTATACCAGGGCAAAGCATCCGGATTTGGTTCAGGTTATTCGCTTGATCAAAGTGCTTATACCTCGGGTTATGGTACCGGCGTCGACCCGACACGCTTTAACTACCTGATCGGTGTTGGCGTTACCTGGGACTTTACAAACCTGTTCAGAGTTAGCAACACGGTTAAATCGCAGAAATTTACTTCGGAGCAATACCGTGATGAATATGAACTGGTGAGCCAGCAGTTGCATGACCAGGCATCTTTGGCGGAAACAAGGATATCTACGGCAATGAAGAACTATAACGAAGTGCCGGTAGAAGTGAAGGCTGCCTCGGACGCATATACGCAGAAGTACACTTTGTACAAAAATGGTTTGGCCAATATCGTCGACTTAACTCAGGCATTGTACACTTTGAACCGTGCCGAGGTAGATAAAGACATTGCTTATAACAACGTATGGCAGGCGGTTTTGTATAAGGCAGCGTCCGTAGGCGATTTCGGTATATTCATCAATAATTTTTAATAACGAATAAATGGGACTAATTAGAGGGGCTCTGCGCAGGCCGATCACCGTGCTGGTGATGGTGGCGGGCCTGTTTTTCTTCGGTATCAGCGCAGTTCGGACGATCAAGATCGATATTTTCCCGAACCTCGACTTACCTGTGATCTATATCTCGCACCCTTATGGCGGTTTTACACCGAACCAGATGGAAGCGTATTTCGGCAAACAATATGTAAACCTGCTGCTTTATGTTTCGGGCGTAAAAAGTATCGAAACACGTAATATTTCGGGCTTAACACTCATTAAACTTACTTTTTACCAGGGCACTAACATGGCCCAGGCGGCGGCAGAGGTCACGTCCTATACCAACCGGGCGCAGGCCATTTTCCCGCCTGGTTCGCAGCCGCCGTTCATCCTGAGATTTGATGCTT
>JBQCEA010000430.1:0-4495 GCA_051960695.1 Mucilaginibacter sp.
CACATTATCCAGGTGATATTGGCCGGATGGAACAATTTCAGGTCGGTGGTATCTGGCTTTGAAGTGGTGGAAGAAAAACCTAAACCTGCTGTAGAAACGATCAACGAAAATGAAGGACCCTAAAAAAGAACTGACGGTTGAGCAAAAGATAAAACGGCGGAACTTTATTTCGTTCACTGTTTTTGGCGCTTTCATAGTTAGTGCTTATGAAGGCTGGAAATGGCTGTATCATTCGCCCGATGAAACGCCCGGCATAACAGCAGGGGCACACAAGCCATTGCGCAGAGCGCTCAATAAAACTGAGCTATTTTTCAGGAGATTGGCTTTCAATGAGAATCACTTCGTAAAAACCTATCCAAAGGAGATGGCAGCGAAAGAAGTGCGGCATAATAGTGATATTGGCTCTGAAGGCGTACTATACCCCGAGCACTGGCGATTGCAGGTAACAAAGAAAACAGGCGAGGTGATGCAACTATCGCTCGATCAGATCAAAGAGATCCCTAAAACCGAGCTTGTTTTTGATTTTAAGTGCGTGGAGGGCTGGGACCAGATACAGCATTGGGGAGGCGTAAGATTCTCTGACTTCATTAAACATTTCGGGTTGGCTGAAGAAGCTAAAATGGACTACGTAGGCCTGGAAACTCCCGATAAAAAGTACTATGTAGGCATCGATATGCCAAGCGCGATGCACCCACAAACGCTGCTGGCCTATGAAATGAACGGCAAGCCGCTGCCAGGCAGGCATGGCCAGCCGCTACGACTGATCATACCTGTTAAATATGGTATCAAAAACCTGAAACGCATTGGCTATATGAACTTTAGCAATTCCCGTCCGCACGATTACTGGGCCGAACAGGGATATGATTATTACTCTGGACTGTAGCCGAAAGGATACTGTCAAAGCATAAAGTTTTCTGCATTCGCCTTTAGTTTTTTGCTTTCTGCTTTGAGCTTTTCTTCGCATCTTGCAGTAAATGCCTGTTGCAAAACTGCCTTTGAGTAAACAGCTTGCTTATGCCTGCGGTATGGCGGGATGGAGCATCATGACGAACCTTATTATCGTGATGCTGCCTTATTTTTACCTGCCGCCTTCAAATGCTAAATTAGTACAGCTGGTGCCGCAATTATTGCTGTTTGGCGCTATCAATATTCTTTCACTTATAGCTGCTTCCGGCAGATTAGTTGATGCCCTGTATGACCCATTTATTGCCTCTTTAAGTGATAAGAGTAAGAATCCTGGTGGCAGGCGTATCCCATTCATGAAATGGGCTATTTTGCCTGCAGTGATTTTCTGTTGCCTCACATTTTATCCGCCCGTGCGCGGTGTAAGCGACCGCAATGCCGTCTGTTTGGCTATTACGATGGTGCTATTCTTTATGGGAGCTACAACCTATATTATCCCATACAACGCCTTGCTTCCAGAAATGACACGCAACTCAGCTGAAAAAGTAAAATTATCATCCTTTCAACAGGCCGGTTTTGTTTTGGGTATTATTATAGCCGCTTTGGTAAATAATTATGCTGACGGCGTACAGGATATTTTCCATGTTATTAACCGCGATAATGCAGTTCAGTACACCATTTGGGGATTATCCGTTTTTGCAGGGTTGATCATGCTGATACCTGTGCTGGCAATAGACGAAAAGAAATACTCTACCAGTAAGCCTACACATTTACCCACTTTGGAGGCGATCAAAAAAACCTTCCGTAACCGGAACTTTAAATATTACCTAATCTCAGACTTTACCTTTTTTATCTCGCTTAGCATCGTTTCAAGCGGGCTATTATATTTTGTTAAGGTGTTGCTTAACCTGCATGAGTCGGAGGGTGGAAAATTGATGGGTGCCATGGTGGTATTTTCGCTGGTATTTTATCCGCTGGTTAATTATTCGTCCAAAAAGATTGGCAAAAAACCTTTAGTACTTATTGCCTTTGCTATTCTGAGCCTTGTTTTTGTGATGATATATTTCCTGGGTAAATTTCCGTTCTCACCGAAGATACAGGCTTATACCTTGGCCTTATGTACCGCATTTCCGCTGGCTGCATTGGGCATATTGCCTAATGCTATTTTAGCTGAGATAGCTCAATACGATGCAAAAGAAACCGGTGAGAACCGGGAAGGTATGTTCTTTGCCGTAAAATACTTTTTCGTAAAGCTGGGGCAAACCATAGGTATAGCCCTGTTCGCTTTTCTTACTGTTTATGGCAAAGATCCCGGCCATGATCTTGGCCTGAGATTAAACGGTATCTGCGGTTTTGTGCTTTGTTTTACAGCGCTTTTGATCTTTACCAGGTTTAAGGAGATAAAAAAGTAAGCTCTACACCTTCCTTAGTTTGATGATCCCGAGCATATGCAATAGTTTCATCACTGGGTAGGTGGGGTCTATCTCAAACCAGCGTTTGGCAAAATTGGCGTCGTGAGGTTTTGTATGATGATTATTTTGAAACAGTTCGCCCAACATCAGAATGTCCAATGGCAGAGTGTTTTTGCTATGATCGCCGTTATTAAAATTAGAATAGCCGTATTTATGACCGCACCAGTTTACAATAGCGCCATGTATGGGGCCCATCAGGTAATGGATGGGCAGCAGCAGAAACATCCACCAATGCGTGGCAAAAACAATATAAAAAATGGTATAAAGTACACCGAAGCTTAAACGTGAAATCCAGTGATCGCCTATACGGTCAACAAATGACCAGGATGGGTACCGGTCACGAAACTGCGGCTCCGGCTCTGTCTTATACCTTTGGTATGACAAATAGATCTCTTTGGTTTTCATCATCATCCCAAAAACATCTTTGATAAAATGCGGCGAATGGGGGTCTTTTTCGGTATCACTATAGGCATGGTGCATCCGGTGCATGATGGCATAAGCGCGGGGATTAAGAAATGAAGAACCCTGGAAAATATACGTCAGAAAGTAAAACACCTTTTCCCAGAATCTATTCATCTTAAACATTTTATGTGATGCATAACGATGCTGGAAAAACGTCTGGAAAAAAAGGGAAAGGAACCAGTGCGAAACAAAAAAGATGAATATGATCATGAATTAAATTGGCAAACTATATGTATCAGGGATTTTCGGTTTTGTGGCTCAAAGTTCTGAAAAAATTTAATTTATTTGTTCTGAATAAGATAAAACATAAAGATCAATTAATTGGCCTTTATAAACTTTAGCGCGTAGGAGTCCAGGCAGTAGCGTAATCCCGTAGGCGGCGGCCCGTCGTCAAACACGTGCCCCAGGTGCAGACCGGTGCTGCGTTCAAGCACTTCGTCACGTTCCATGCCATCAGAATAATCTTTCACGATCATGATGTTTTTAGGATCTATCGGCTTAAAGAAACTGGGCCATCCGGTACCCGAATCAAATTTGGCACCCGAACTGAACAAAGGCTTACCTGTAGCAGCGCTTACGTATATACCTTTTTGGTGATTGTTCCAATATGGGTTATGAAAAGCCGGCTCGGTGCCTTTGTTGACCATGATTTCGTAACTGTCGGATGATAATACCTTTTTCCAGTATGAATTTGGCTTTGCGGCGGGGAAGGTTTTAACATCTTCCGAGCTCCCGGGAACTACCTTTCCGTCAGACTGCTTCTTGTGGCATGCGACAAGCACTAGTGCTAAAAAAGACAGTAGTGTGAAAAACTTTTTCATGCTCATTATCATAAAGTTATACAGTTTACCGTTATCTTCATAAAGGCGA
This sequence comes from Mucilaginibacter sp., assembly GCA_051960695.1. Lineage (GTDB taxonomy): Bacteria > Bacteroidota > Bacteroidia > Sphingobacteriales > Sphingobacteriaceae > Mucilaginibacter. The sequence goes on from JBQCEA010000430.1 coordinate 3,708, forward strand.
AACCATAAATATCTTTATCGGATTCTATTTAATTAAAAAGAAGTTTATGGTGGGTGGCTCTCTATCTAAATAAACAACAAATTTACGGGTAATTTATTACCCACGGGTTTTTGGAATTTTTAGGTTTTGTGGAATATCATACACGTTAAATAAACGACTGATTAAACCAAATCTTGGGTAACACGGTCTAATCAACTATAAGGGAATATTTATTGGGAGGGCATGATTATTGAGTAACATGTACTATAATTTAAAGATACCCATATATGAACAATAATGGTTTAACATTAGTAGGAGTAATCATCACAGTATTACCCATCGTATTAATCATCGCAACGGTAATTATACGCGGTAAAAAGCTATTTGATTAACTACCAGTTCTGACAGCTCTTTGAGACCATGCATTGCGTATATAAAAGTAATGCCTTGACTTGTTTGCCTATAAATTTATATGGCATTTTTAAAGCTGTCCTGCACAATTCCTTCGTGCATTAATTGTTGTGCTTGATAGGGTTATGCTCTTTAGATAAACTAAGTGCAAAAAAAACACTAAAATCCTTTTTTTCTAACCGGATTGCCCTTCGTTAAAGAACGCTTAGGCGGCTTTTCAGTAAACTCAATATCATTGCTTCTTGTCAAGCGGGCTATTCGCTCTTCCATTGTTTCGGTAGATAATCTTTCGCGGCCTAAACTGTCAACCATTATCGGGAATGCAAATGGTGTGGGTCGGTCTATCTCTTTAAGTATTATGCTTTGTTTAATAATTCGCTGTAGCGCTTCTCTTAGCC
>JBQCEA010000431.1:0-4680 GCA_051960695.1 Mucilaginibacter sp.
GCCGTTATAGAACAGATCGTCAGTCGGCTTAGGCTGATTAGGATCTAACCTGGCAATTGCTTTGTCAAGATCGGTAAGCATTTCGTTATAAATATCCTGCTGTTTATCATACAAAGGGTATTTGATACCTTGTTGTGCCATGTCTGCCTGCGAGTACGGGCAATCACCGTACATGTCAGTCACGCGTTGTAATATAAGCACGTACATAATATCACCAATGCCAATCAGATTGGTGTATTGAGTAGAATCGCGCTGCCTGCACAATGCCTGCATTTGCCTGATACTGGATGATTCAGAATAATCCTGGGTAAAGATAGCGCCCTGGTAATCGTTAAAATTTGCCTCATTAATGTACTTATCGCCATTATTATAGTAGTAGTAGGTAGAGGCCAGTACCTGCATCATGGTGCTTTCATACACCAACTGGTAATAGCCGGTATTGGCATAGTTCAGTTGTGCTGATGCTAGTAAATCATTCGGATCGAAATTTTCTCCCGTGGCCTTTGTTGGATCGGTATTTATCTTATCTAATTGCGATTTACTGCACCCTGTTATAAGGATGATCAAGCCTAGCCATATCAAATACACTTTTTTCATCGCCTATTTAAATTTGAGATCAAGATTAAGACCTATCATCCTGGTTGCCGGTAATGACTCACCCTCGATACCCGCATAAGTAAGGTCAGGTGAAAATTCCGATTCCGGATCAATATTTTTCGTATATTTCAATATGGTAAACAGGTTTCTGCCAACAATATCCACATTGACCGACTGGAAAATGTTCTGCATAAACTTTGGCGAAAACTCATATCCTAATGTTAGCTGTCTGAATTTAATAAAACTGCCGTTCAGAACCGAAAGTGCAGAAATATTGCTGGCCAGGGCAGGGTAATAAGTATAAGCAGGCACGTTAATCGAATTTGGCTGACCATTTTCATTCACACCCTTCGCCACAATACCTGTTTCACGACCCGGCAACGTAGCCTTGTTCAATCCATATACATACGAATAATCTTCGGTGGCAGAAAGTACTTTATTTCCAAATTTATAATCGATCAAAAAGGATAGATTGAACCGCTTATAACGGAACATATTAGTAAAACCCCCATAATATGTTGGTAATGTGCCGCCCATTGCCTTAAAATCGCCGCGTTCGGGTATACCGTCGCTGCCGATTATAATATTCCCATTTGAATCCCGCTTATAGTCGTACGCCATTACCTGGGTAATAGATTTGCCAACTACCAAGGCGGTGTTGGCATTAAGCGGCCGGTAAGTTCCGGTAAGCAGGTATTGACTTGTGCCATCGATAGACAACAAGATGTTTTTTACATGGCTGAAATTGATAGCCGTTTTCCACGAAAAGTCTTTCGATTCAATCGGAGCGCCCGTTAACAGCAGTTCAATGCCTGTATTTTTTGTTTTACCAACATTAACATAAGCCGAGGTAAAACCTGTTGCCACCGATTGCTGGGCATTGGTGATCTCGTTGTGCGTTATGCGATTAAAATAGGTAACATCTATACCTAACCTGTTCCCGAAAAAATTCAGGTTCATACCTGTTTCAAACTCGGTGAGTGTAAAAGGTTTTAGGTTATAATTCGGCAGTTCGGAAGAGAAACTGCCTATTGGTAATCCGTTTACAGTATTGTTAGATGTAAAGTATAACTGGGTAGTATAAGGTTGTGAAGGTTCTCCGCTTGTTTTTGCATAACTGGCCCTGAATTTTCCTGAACTGAGCGCCGGTAAATGCAACAATTCCGAAAACAAAAAGCTTCCTGATATGCCCGGTACGAATATCCCACGATTATTAGCTGGCAGTGTTGAAAAAACGTCATAGCGGCCAGTAGTGGTTACATCCAGCAAGTGCATAAAATCAAAATCTGCTGAGTAATATGCCGACTGGGTCACAATTTCGGATACATCATAAGTGGAAGAGGTACTTACCAGGTTCGATGGTGTATATAAATAGGGTGTAATAAATTGTGAGCCGGTAGTTTCAGTCAAACTATATTGCCTCTTTCTAAAATTGCCACCGGCTGAAAAATCAAGATTTAATTTGGATGAAAGTTGTTTGCTTGCCCCAAAAAGCAGATCGGTATTCAACTCGCTGGTCTGCGATTTGCTCAGCCCATTGAGGCCGCCTTGTTCATTTACAGTGAAGGCAGTACCTGTAGGCAATACATTCAGCAAACCATCATTACTGATATCATATCCGAGGCGCCCCTGCAAATAAACTTTATCAGAAAATTTGTATTTCAATACTGTTGCGGTGATAAACCGGTTGCGCGAAGGATTATCAACTTGCTTATTTACTACAAAATACGGATTGCTTATATAAACATTACTGTTCCATTGCGTTTCATTACCGGTTATTGGGTCATACCCCGGTTTAAGGCTCGATTGCCGGGCGCTGGTAGCTAAAAATTCAATACCATAATTTGCATTCATAGGACCATCACTCAAGTATGGACGATTTTTATCTATCTCATAAATGTAGTTGCCGTTAAAGCTTAGTTCCAGGTGACTGTTAATGTCATAGGAAGTATTCAAATTGAAGGTCTTTCGGTTCATTCCGGCGTTAGGAACGATTGATTCATCACCTACATTTGATGCAGATGCCCTGAACGTCGTTTTAGCATTACCTCCGCTTACTGATATAGTATTGGTGAACGATGGCGCATTACGGTAAAACATATTGGTATTGTTTTTTACCGCCGAGTATGGATAATAATTGCCATCAAACTGAATAGTTGGTTTCCCGTCAAGTTTTTTACCCCAGCTCAGTAAGCCGGAAGCGACTGCACTGGCAACGGTTGTCGGTCGCAGATTTTGAGAACCTTGTCCGTACACGTACTGAAAATCAGTGTTATTTATCGCATGATCGAAGGACAGGTTCATATTATATTCGACTACTGTGTTTGCATTTTTCTTTCCGGTCTTAGTTGTAATTAAGATAATGCCATTTGCCGCGCGTGCTCCATACAGGGCAGAAGCGGCTGATCCTTTAAGCACGGTTATTGATTCAATATCATCGGGGTTAATATTGCCCAGACCATCACCATAATCAGCACCACCATATTCGTTGGCACTGCCCCGTTGTGTATTATCAATGGGTATGCCATCTAATACTATCAGCGGCGAACCTGCATTCATGCTTGCCGCACCACGCAGCAGTAACCGGGCTGATGAGGCAGGGCCGCCATTTACACCGCTTATATTCAATCCGGCTACCTGCCCTTCAAGAGACATGGCCATATTGCTTTCACGGGCTTTAACCAATTCTTCGCCGGATATAGTTGATACTGAATAACCTACCTTTCGATCGGCTTTTCTAATATTCAAGGCCGTTACAACGATCTCGTTCAGGTCTTTTGCCGAAGTTTGCATTCTGACACTGATATTTTTGTCGCTGTTTCCGGTGACAAATTCCGTCGCGGCATAGCCTACACTTGAGATCATGATCGTTGTGCCCGGTGTACAGCTTATAGTAAATTCTCCATTGCTGTCAGTTTCGGTACCATGAACGGTGTTTTTTATTCTTACTGACGCACCTGCCAGCGGCTCTTTGTTCTCGTCCAGTACGGTACCTTTTATTTGTACCTTAACCGTTGAATCTCCTGATGAACTAATAGCGATCAAAGTACCGGTGACAATATGAAAAGAGCAGTTAGAGCCTTTAAGTAGACTACTGAGCACTGTTAACACTTCCTCGTTTTTCACATGTACAGTCACCGGGTGTGAGGGTAATTGGTCGGAACGATAAATAAAGCGGTAAACCGTTTGCTTTTGTATGTCAGTGAGCACTCGCTCGAAATTGGTATGCCGGTAATTTAATGTGACCCGGGTTTGTGCGGATGTTTTGCCTGCACTTAATAAAGCTATAATTATGAGCAGCCCTCTAATTAGCTTTATTGATAGTTTTGCAAAAATTCTCGTCATCAGTTACCGGTCTGCAATTTGGGTTTATTGCCCGGTAAATTAAATTATATTTTTTTAAAAAATATAAATGCCATTATCAGCTATTTTGTAGTTGAATTTGGCAACCAGTTTCAATGATAATAATACCTGATTTATATTTTCCCTGTCGAATTCACCGGTTAACTTAACAGTTTTTAAACTTCTGTTATTGAAAATAATGTTAACTCCGTATTTTCTCGAAAGGCTGTTGGCCAGCAAACTAAACGGCTGGTCTTTAAAAATGAGCTTATTATGCATCCAGGCAGTTTCAATATTGGTGGTATCAGCATCAAGATGTGTACCCGTTGTCAGGAAATGCCGCGTATTGTCTATTACCAGCTTATCAGACGGCTTTAACAAAACTTTGTCATTCCCGGCATTTTTTACCGATGCCTGTATACTTCCCCTGAAAAGGGTGGCCTCAAACAGCGAATCGTTATCATAGCATTTAATATCGAATGCTGTCCCGAGTACTTGTATGTCGGATTTATTAGTATGCACGATGAAAGGATGGCTGTGATCTTTTGCCACATCGAAATAGCCTTCGCCGCTCAAATAAACTTCCCTTGTTTTGCCATCAAACGCATTTGGATATTTTAAAACGGACGCCGCATTCAATGTTACTGATGTGCCGTCAGGCAGTTTGATGTTTTTTATTGCACCATTCCCTGTTTTTAATTCATTGAGCGCCAGCATTGCAGTAATGTTTGGCTTCTTTAG
>JBQCEA010000432.1:0-3312 GCA_051960695.1 Mucilaginibacter sp.
AATATTCACCAGCATTTTGATATGGGTAAGCCCAAAGCTTTAGCGATATGGGATGCCTGTAAAGAAATCGCTTTTCCTAAGTTGTTGATCCTCTTCTGTATCCTGGCGGTATTTGCACCTGCGTTTACCATGAGTGGTATACCGGGAGCATTATTCCTGCCGCTGTCGCTGGCAATAGGTTTCTCCATGATCACTTCTTATATGCTGGCGCAAACCTTTGTTCCGGTAATGGCCAACTGGCTGATGAAGAACGAGCATGAGGACAAGAGCCATAAGGATGGATTTGCATTAGAAGATGAAGGCGACTCGTGGGAACAAAAGGAGCTCGCTATTAAAAATGCAACGCAAGGCAGTAAAAATCATAAACTTACCCGGTTTGATAAATTCAGGCTGAAGTTTCTGTCATGGATAGACTGGATGATGCCCAGACGCAAATTCTGGGTGTTGTTTTATATGATAACCGCTTTGGGTTTCGCTTTTTTGATGTTCTTCTTTATAGGTGAGGATGTGTTGCCCAAGGTAGACTCAGGTACTTTCCAAGTGCGCCTGCGTGCTCCTGATGGTACCCGTTATGAACGTACTGAGTTGATCACTCTGGATTGTATCCATGAGCTTGAAAAATTAGTAGGCCGGGAAAATATTGATGTTACTTCGGCCATGGTGGGCATGCACCCCGGCCAGTTCTCCACCAGCCCTATTTATTTGTTTATGGCCGGCCCGCAGGAAGCTGTATTGCAAGTGAACTTGCGCGAAGGTTATAAGGTTGATCTGGATGATCTGAAAGAACGGCTACGAAATGCAATGAAGAAGATCCGGCCCTCAACACAACTTTCATTCGAGCCTATTGAACTTACGGATAAGATATTAAGCCAGGGGGCGCCTACACCTATAGAGGTAGCAATAATAGGTAAGAATAAGCCGCAGAACGTAATCTATGCCATGAAGGTTGTAGACAAACTGAAAAAGATCCCATACCTGCGCGATGTACAGATCGGCCAGTCATTCCGTTATCCTTCCATAGATATCGATGTTGACCGGCAGAAAGTGGCGCAATTAGGACTTAGCATGAATGACGTGTCGCGCTCGTTGATTGCATCTACATCTTCATCACGTTATACCGAGAAAAATGTGTGGTTGGATACCAAAGTTGGCCTGAGCTACAGTGTGCAGGTGGAAATACCTGAATATCAGATGGCCAGTTTGAATGAGATCAAAGAAATACCGATAACACCCAACCAGCCGCGGCCGGTGTTAAACGATGTGGCGAGCATTAAACAGGATACCACATACGGAGAAAACGATGATATTGGCGCCCTGCCTATGCTTACTGTAACTGCAAATCTTAACCATAAGGATTTGGGTACAGCAACGAACGACGTAAATAAAGCGTTAAAAGAAATGGGCACAGCGCCACGTGGTATGATCATTCAGCCGCGCGGCATGAGTACTACACTTACCGACACTCTGAATAGTTTAACACTGGGACTTATTGTTGCGGTGTTGGTGATCTATCTGATGCTTACGGCCAATTTTCAGTCGTTCAAGTTGTCATTAGTCGTATTATGTACAATACCTGCCGTGTTAGCGGGATCACTGTTGCTGGTGTTGGTCACCGGGGCAACACTGAACCTGCAATCGTATATGGGTATGATCATGTCTGTAGGGGTTTCAATCTCCAACGCAGTCCTATTGGTTACCAACGCCGAGGATTTGCGTAAGCACAATGGCGACGCACTGAAATCAGCTCGTGAGGCAGTTGCATTACGTATGCGGCCAATATTAATGACAGCCTTGGCAATGATCGTAGGTATGATCCCTATGGCAACAGGCCTGGGTGAAGGTGGCGGGCAAACTGCACCGTTGGGTCGTGCGGTTATCGGCGGCTTGCTTGCATCTACATTTGCAGCGTTGCTTATCCTGCCGCAAGCTTTTGCGTGGGTACAGGAAAAGACCTCTACCCGCTCTGTTTCGTTAGACCCTGAAGATATAGAAAGTAAATTTTATGTTCCAGCACATCACAATGAACGTCACTAAGAATAAATACATCCTCGCTTTAACGCTTATTGCATTGGTGGGGCTTTCGGCTTGCTCCGATAAAAAACAGAAGGAAGAAATAGCACAAACCGAGAGGCAGGAAAGTTCTATGGATACCCCCGCGGTTGCCATAGTGCCGATCACCAAAGGTATACTTAATTCTACTATTACCGTGCCCGGCGAATTAATGCCTTTCCAGGAAGTGGACATTTATGCCAAAATCACCAGCTATGTGAAAAAGCTTTATGTAGATATTGGTTCTGAAGTGCATACAGGCGAACTATTGGCTACGCTTGAAGCGCCTGAGTTGAATTCTCAATTAGCCGCTTCGGAATCACATGTTAAGCAACAGGAGGCGATATATTTTGCCAGTAAGGCTACTTATGACCGCTTGCTGAACACCAGCAAAACGCCGGGTACTGTATCGCAAAATGACCTTGAACAAGCCGAAGCAAAGAAAAACTCAGATTATGCTAATGTAGAGGCTGCAAAGTCTGACTATAAAGCCATTGAAGCAAACTTATCTTATTTACAGATCCGTGCACCGTTTGATGGTGTGGTAAGTGCCCGTAATGTGAACCTCGGGGCGTATGTTGGCCCCGCGGGAAAAGGTTCAGATCAGCCTATTTTTGTGATACAAGAGCAAAGCAAAATGCGTTTGGTGATATCTGTTCCTGAGCAGTATACCGGCGGACTCAGTAATAAGGATGAGGTTACCTTTGCGGTAAAATCATTGCCAAACCGTAAATTTAAGGCACAGGTAAAACGCCTTGCTGGTGCGCTGGATGATAAGCTTCGTGCTGAACGCCTCGAAATGGATGTATATAATAAGAGCAAGGAATTACTGCCAGGTATGTATGCTGATGTTAACCTGCCAGTACCTTCACATGATAGTGCTTTTATTGTACCTAAAACTGCCGTTGTAGTTTCAACCGAAAAGGTATTTGTGATACGTGTAAATAATAGCCGTGCCGAATGGGTTGACGTGAAGAAAGGCTTCCAGTCAGGTGACAACATGGAGATATATGGCGATTTGAAGCCTGGCGATAAGCTTGTAGCTAAAGCTAACGATGAGATCAGAGACGGCCAACCGGTGAGAATAGATAATTCAGGCAATCAATCGTCTTCTTCGGGAAATGATGTGACGGGAAAAGTTGAAAGCGGGCCGAATGGTAATGATACTATAAAAAAGAAAGCTGCCGCTAAAAAATAGAAGGGAGTAGGTAACTCCTGCGGAGTTTATACATTATTGCAATTTACCTATAAGCAGGTGGCTCC
>JBQCEA010000433.1:0-6160 GCA_051960695.1 Mucilaginibacter sp.
GGGCTTTTTGGGTGCAATATTATTTCTGTTCATCGTTATTCATATGAGCGATTTCTGGTATCGTTACAAATACAGCAATACGATGAGCTTTGTAGAATACCGTACCGATCTTGCAACCGGCAAAACACAGTCGGTAGAATATGTACCTTCTTCGCCTGATTTTGAAAAATCGATAACTACTGAAAATAACGTCGAAATAGTACGGGTGAAGGATTTGCATGCACGCGTTGTTAAAAGCTTCAGCAATATTGGTTATGATATATTTTATGTAATAGCGATGGTAGCTGTAGCATTCCATTTGTTACATGGTTTCCAGAGTGCTTTCCGTACGCTGGGCTGGGTACACCGGAAGTATACGCCGATAGTAGAATTTATTGGTACCTGGTTCTTTGCGGTCATTATGCCGATAGGTTTTGCGCTGATGCCGATCGTATATTATTTTACCAGGAGTTAGTTTAGTTGAATAAGTTACAGTTGAATAAGTTAGATTAAGTTGATTATGTTGAATGGTTAATAAAGTAGATGAGATTGAGTAATAGAATAACACCAACTCAATCAACTACTCTCTCAATCAACCCGATCAACTTCAAAATATAAAAAAGTATGATCCTCGATGCTAAAATTCCCGCCGGCCCTTTAGCCGAAAAATGGAGCAAGCATAAGTTCAACCTTAAGCTGGTTAACCCGGCCAACAAACGTAAATACGACGTTATAGTTGTAGGTACAGGATTGGCGGGCGGAGCAGCTGCGGCATCATTAGCCGAACTGGGTTATAATGTAAAAGCATTCTGTTTCCAGGATAGCCCGCGCCGTGCGCACTCTATTGCAGCACAGGGTGGTATCAACGCCGCAAAAAATTATCCTAACGATGGCGACAGCGTTTACAGGTTATTTTATGACACGATAAAAGGGGGCGATTACCGCTCACGCGAAGCTAACGTTCATCGCTTAGCGGAAGTATCAGTGAATATCATCGACCAATGCGTGGCACAAGGTGTTCCTTTTGCACGCGAATACGGCGGTTTGCTGGATAACCGTTCATTCGGTGGTGCGCAGGTATCTCGCACATTTTATGCAAGGGGCCAAACAGGACAACAATTGTTATTAGGCGCCTACTCAGCGCTTAACCGCCAGATCAATGCTGGCAAAGTAAAAATGTACACCCGTACCGAAATGCTGGACCTGGTGATCGTGGACGGGAAAGCACAGGGTATTGTTACCCGTAACCTGGAAACAGGTAAAGTGGAAACACATTCGGGCCATGCCGTATTGCTGTGTACCGGCGGATACGGGAACGTATTTTACCTGTCGACCAATGCAATGGGTTGTAACGTAACCGCAGCGTGGCGCGCACATAAACGCGGTGCGTTTTTTGCTAATCCATGCTATACCCAGATACACCCAACATGTATCCCGGTAACCGGCGACCATCAGTCTAAACTCACTCTGATGTCTGAATCGCTCCGTAATGACGGGCGTGTTTGGGCACCAAAAACAGTTGAGCTGGCGCAAAAATTACGCAAAGGCGAACTGAAAGTAACAGACCTGAAAGAAGAAGACCGCGACTACTTCCTTGAAAGGAAATATCCATCATTCGGTAACCTGGTACCACGCGACGTGGCTTCACGTAACGCGAAGGAAATGGTTGACGAAGGACGTGGTGTTGGTGCTTCGGGCATTGCAGTATTTCTTGATTTTGCCGAAGCGATCTCTCGTTTGGGCGAAGATGCGGTAAGGGCTAAATATGGTAACCTGTTTGATATGTACTATCAGATCACCGATGAGAACCCTTACAAAGTGCCGATGCGTATCTACCCGGCAGTACACTATACCATGGGCGGCCTTTGGGTTGATTATAACCTGATGACCAACGTGCCGGGCCTTTACGCTTTAGGCGAATGTAACTTCTCAGATCACGGCGCTAACCGTTTGGGTGCTTCAGCCCTGATGCAGGGACTGGCCGACGGATACTTTGTTATTCCTTACACTATTGGCGATTACCTTGCGAGCATTGGTCCAAAACCGGTTGATACCAAACATCCGGCTTTTGAACAAGCCAAAAAAGAGGTAGAGGAGCGCGTAAATAAACTTTTAGCCTTAAATGGAACAAAGACTGTTGACGAGTTCCACCGCGAATTAGGTCATATTATGTGGGAATACTGTGGTATGGCACGTAACGAAGAAGGCTTGAAAAAAGCCAAAGGTATGATCCGCGAGCTTCGTGCCGACTATTGGAAAAATGCCATTGTGCTTGGTGCAAATGAAGAGCTTAATCAGTCGCTGGAAAAAGCCGGACGTGTAGCCGACTTCCTGGAACTGGCTGAATTAATGGTTGACGATGCCCTGATGCGTAAAGAATCATGCGGCGGCCACTTTAGAATTGAATCGCAGACACCGGAAGGCGAAGCCCTCCGTGACGACGAGCATTTTGCATTCGTATCAGCCTGGGAATATAAAGGTGATAACCAGCCGGAAGAATTGCATAAAGAAGAGCTGGTTTTTGAAAATGTACATTTAACACAGAGAAGCTATAAATAGTTAAATGGTTGATTAGTTGAATAAGTTGATTAGGCCAACCCACTCACTTAATCAACTTAATGCAACTCAATCAACTCAAATCTATAAAAAATGAGTAACGGAAACATGAACCTGACGCTGAAAGTATGGCGCCAGAAAAATGCGCAAACAGCAGGTAAATTCGTGACCTACAAGGCTGATGGTATTTCGCCGGATATGTCATTCCTCGAAATGCTTGACGTAGTGAACGAAAGCCTGGTACATAAGGGTGAAGATCCGATCTATTTCGACCACGATTGCCGCGAAGGTATTTGTGGCATGTGCTCGCTGTATATCAATGGCCATCCGCACGGTCCTAAAAATGCTATTACTACTTGCCAGCTGCATATGCGTACTTTCCATGATGGCGAAACGATCACCATTGAACCATGGAGGGCAGCGCCATTTCCGATCATTAAAGACCTGGCTGTTGACCGTTCGGCATTTGACAGGATACAACAGGCTGGTGGTTATATATCTGTTAAGACAGGCGGCGTTCCTGACGCTAATGCAATACCTATCCCGAAAGTGGATGCTGATGAGGCTTTCAACTCGGCTACCTGTATCGGCTGCGGTGCCTGCGTAGCAGCTTGTAAAAATGCTTCGGCCATGTTGTTCGTTTCGGCTAAGATAACCCAGCTGGGTTTATTGCCACAAGGCCAGCCTGAGCGTTATCGCCGTGTACAATCTATGGTGGCACAAATGGACGAAGAAGGCTTTGGTAACTGTACCAACACACGTGCTTGCGAAGCAGAGTGTCCGAAAGAGATCAAGCTGAATAATATTGCCAGGATGAATAATGATTACTTCAGTGCTAAGCTGTTCAGGCAGGAAGAACTGCATGAGCATTCGCATGGGGAATAGACCTTACCCCAACCCCTCTCCGGTAGAGAGGGGCTAATTGGATTTAGAGGGAGTTTGTTTTTTATAAGCTACCCATACGTAAAATGGCACCCCTGCCATCAGGAACAGGAAGCCATAATAAACAGGTTTCTCTCCTGTGCCGGCAATCTCCCAAAAAGCTTATAAAAAGCCTGCCAATCCCAATAACAATACTGTTGCCATACCGCTTTTGGTTACATGTTTATGCCGCGCCGCAATAACAATATAAGAGGCAGCCGTAAGCAAATAAGGCACCAGGATGCCCATGGTTGCCAGCATCAGCAGAAATTTGAATTGCTCTACTAATCCTTTGGTAAAATTCATCGCCATAAGCAGCGATATTACCCCGCAGCTGATAAACATTCCGTAAGCAGGTACACCTCTTTTATTCATCCTGGCAAATACGCCGGGGAATAATTTATCGGTGGCTATGGCATAAGGCACCTGCCCTAATACAAGCACCCAACCGTTTAATGCACCAAAAGCTGCAATGGCAACGCCTGCGCCAACCAGGTATCTTGCCTGAGGGCCATAGATCAGGCTTGCCGCGTCGGCGTAGGGAGTTGCCGAATTTTCAAGTGCTTTAACCGGGATCATGCCGGTTACGCTAAAGCTTCCGAGCATATAAATGGCGGCAACAACAAGCAAACCAAGAGTAGTAGCCATTGAAATAGTTTTGCCCGAATTTTCCGTACTGCCTGCGGGTATAGTTGCACATTCCAGTCCGACAAAGGCAAACATCGTCATGGCAGCTACGGTTGTAATGGCATCGAATGTCGGTTTCCCGCTTGCGTTAAAGGGATGAAAGTTGCCTGATTTGACAAAGAACAATCCGCCAATGCCGACCAGCAACAATGGTATGAGTTTTAATAATGTTGTGACCAACTGAAATTTACCCGACACGACAACACCACGGGTATTTACCCATGTAATGAACCATATTGTACACAAGCCTGTACTGATAGCCGCGACGGGATTTGTTGATAAACCAGGAAAGAAGGTGCTCATGGCGCCAATAAACGAGACCGTAATGCCCGTGCAGGCACAGCAAGTACTGATGCAATACCCCCAGGCTACCAGGAAACCTGCAAAATCGCCAAAACCATAGCGGGTATAAATATATGGACCGCCGCTGGTACCGGGTATAAGTTTCGCCAGGTTGCTGAAAATTCTTGCCAGGAAAAATGAACCGATAGCCGAAAATAGCCAGCCTATTAGACCTATACCACCGAAAGAAGCCATTGCAGCCGGCATCAGGAAAATACCGGCACCGATCATGTTGCCTACAACCAGTGAAGTGCTGGTCCAGAGACCTAATTTGTTTGCTGAAGGCTGCTTAGCCATTAAATTGCTTAAGGTTGTTTAAGCTAATATAATTATATCTCTAACAAATAATCTGTTTATTATTTTGAAAATATAAGATAAATATTATTCTAAAAATTGATTAAGTAATTTTTTAACTACATATTTATATCGTAAACCTTAACACACTTTTATTTAATGAAGCTATTTCTTACCTATTTATTCGTCGCAGCTTCGACGATCGTTTTTGCACAATCTAACTATCATAAAGGATATATTGTAAAACCCAATGGCGATACCGTAAAAGGGTATGTCGATTATCGTGAATGGACAGTAAGTCCGCTTGAAATTGATTTCAAAACAAATCTTTCAGATAAACAGCCGCAGCATCTCGCTCCAAATAGTATCCGTGGTTTCGGTATCGATAGCATGGAAAATTATCTCAGCTATAACGGACTGATCAGTATGGACCGCAATCGATTTCCCGATCTGGCGGATAAGCTCGATACGACTAAAGCGCCGGAAAGCATATTTATGAAGCTACTTATCAGCGGTAAATATCTTTCACTTTATATGCAGGACGATTATCAAAAAACCAGATTTTTTATAGTAGAAGCTGGTACAGCACCTGTGGAATTAAAGTACAATTACTACCATAATGAGACGGGTGACGCCATTGAAAGAGCATTGTTTCGGGGGCAGCTTATTATCTACGTTAACAAATATGCACCGGGAAACTCAGTTCTTATAGAGCAGGCCAACGGAAGCCAGTTTAAAGAATATGACCTTAAAACCATTACTTACAAAATTAATGGCGATACAACGGCTCCCGCTAAAATGCAGCTTAGTACCAACAATAAGCCACGTTGGTTTATTGGAGTTGGATTTTCCCTGATCACGAACAGAGCAAACCTGTTTAATATGCCTTTGCCTTACACCAATAAAGGTTATGAAGTTCCGCGGATCACTTTTGGATTAGACCATTTTGACAATCCGAATGTTCAGCAATGGGTATATAGGCTCAGTCTGTCTTTTTCTTTTGTGAACGGAAAAGTAGGACTTTTTCAAAATGAGTCTCAATCAGTGGATGTTGAGTCAGTTACACAGTTCACTACCACTTTAGCCGGGCAGATCCTTTATAACCTTTATAATAAAGATAACTTTAAGTATTACATAGGCGCCGGAGCTGCAGGGAATTTGTCGAGTATGGATATTCAGAACAATACCTCCCGAGCTAAATTTAGTCCATTCTGGGGTAATATACTGTTCGAAACAGGTTTTATCATCAATAGAAGATGTGACTTGTCATTCACATATGCCCCGTATAGCAAGATGACGCCCGATAGTTATAATAAAGCATACTACCGGTCATTGGGCCTGGGCGTAAAACTATTTGTGGATAAGTAAGTAGATTAAACGA
>JBQCEA010000434.1:0-2052 GCA_051960695.1 Mucilaginibacter sp.
AAAAAGTACCCTCCAACTATCAATCATCAAAATCAAAATTTCTCATATGGGTAGCCGTAATGTATGCAAGAAACATATAAAGAGACTGTGCATCTCTTTCTTCTTCCTGGTTACAGGTGCCATAGCAGGGGCACAAATGGTAGCAGGTACTGTCCGGTCTGCTACTGATAACAACCCTTTAGCTGGCGTTACTGTGCAGGTAAAGGGTTCTTCCAATGGCACTACAACAGACGCATTGGGCCAGTATCAATTAAAAAATGTGTCGGGTACCGATTCGCTTTTCTTTTCTTATATCGGGTATCAACCCCAAACGGTTGTTTACAATAATCGGAGTACGATTGATATTGTGTTACAGGTTGAAGTCTCTTCCTTGGACCAGGTGGTAGTGGTAGGCTATGGCACCCAGAAAAAAGTAAACCTTACCGGCGCCGTTTCCAGTATATCGGCTAAAGACTTATCAGTGGTGCCCGTGGCCAATGTAGCAACATTGTTAGCGGGAAAGTTGCCAGGACTGATTGCTGTGCAGGGAAGTGGCGAACCTGGGGCAGATGATCTTGCCCTTTCCGTCCGCGGTTTCGGCAATGCTCTGGTAGTAGTAGATGGTATAGTTAACCGGGATTTCACCCGAATGGACCCCGCAGAAATTGAGAGTATTACCATTTTAAAAGATGCAGCTTCCGCGGCGGTATATGGGGTGAGTGGCGGTAACGGTGTTATCCTTGTTACTACTAAAAGAGGCATATCCGGCAAACCGCTGTTCAACTATTCATTCAACTATGGTGTGCAGCATGTGACGCGTTACCCCCGCTTTGTCAATTCAGAAGAATATGCCATATTAAAAAATGAAGCTTCTGTTAACCTGGGAGGTAATATTATCTATACCCCTGAGGAGATTGAAAAGTTCCGTGCCGGCACCGATCCGGCCTATCCTAATTTCGACTATTATCATTATTTCGCTAAGGATTATACACCTCAATTACAGCAAAATATAACCGTAAGGGGCGGCTCAAAAGATATCAAATATTTTTTCCTGTTAGGAGGCATCAAGCAGGCATCCATGTGGAAAGGGGGCAATCAGGACTATGCGAACTATAATTTTAAGTCGAATATAGATGCCAGAATCTCGGACAACTTTGACATCTCTGTTGATTTCAGTGGGAATAGCCAATTTCGGAATAACTTAATACAGGACTCTTACTTAATGGCATCATGGATGCAATACTCCTGGCCAATTTTTGCCCCAAAGACGCCGGACGGAAAAATCGCCGCCACTAATTATGGGCTAACCGCCTATCTGGATAGAGACCTGACCGGATATATCAAGGACAAGCGAAATACATTGCAGGGTAATCTTTCTCTGAATTATAAACTTTCGTTTGTTCCCGGTTTGTCGGCAAAGGTCACCCTTGCCCGTGACTTGTTTTTTGACAGCAAGAAAGACTGGTTGAAGCAGTACCTGACTTATAACTGGGACGAAGCCGCACAGAAATCGGTGCTGGCCGGATCACGTGGTACTAATAGTCTAACCTTATATAATACCGAAACGCAATTCTCCCAAATACAGGGCTCGCTTAACTATACGAGAAGTTTTTACAACAAGCATAATGTAAAAGCCTTGTTGCTATATGAGGAAAGTGAAATTCAGGCTGCTAATTTCAATGCCACCCGTATCAATTACGCAGTTCCTATTGATCAGATTTTTGCAGGCCCTTCACTTGGGCAAACTAATGGTGGCGGGGCTTCGGATGATGGCCGCCAAAGTGTTGTGGGGCGTATTAATTATGATTTTACCGGCAAGTATTTATTTGAATACATTTTCCGGTATGATGGCTCACCGCGGTTCCCGGCTGATACCAGCTGGGGCTTTTTCTCGGGTGTTTCTGCCGGCTGGCGCCTTTCAGAAGAAAAGAGTATTAAGGACAACTTCAAAAACATTGATAACCTGAAGCTGCGGGCCTCCTGGGGAAAACTGGGTAATGACAATACGGGTTAGGTACAATATGTCGCTGGGTGTATTTATCCTTCGCAAAGCTATATCATGGTTGGTAACTC
>JBQCEA010000435.1:0-2225 GCA_051960695.1 Mucilaginibacter sp.
ACTAACGTAAAGCTTGAAAAAGTTTTAAACGAGATCGAAAAACAAAGTGGTTATACATTCTGGTATAAAACAGATATTGTAAAGCCGTCTTACAAAGTATCGTTGAATATTAAAGGTCTTAGTCTTGAGAACACTCTTGAGCTTTGCTTTAAAGATTTACCGATAACCTATAGAATAGTACAGAAAACTATTGTACTGACATCAAAAACGGCAAAAACCGAAACTGCGGAGGCTGTTCCCATTACAATAACCGGCAAGGTGCTGGATGAGCAGGGCACGCCGCTTCCGGGCGCCACAGTCAAGGTAAAGGGAACTAACACTGCTACAACCACTAACGTGAACGGAAACTTCAGCATAACCGTGGCCGACAGGTCAGCTGTACTTGTCGTCTCGTTTATAGGATACAATGTGCAGGAAGTTGCCGTTGGCGACCGGACAAGCATTACCATAACGCTGACACCGGCAATGGGCCAGTTGAGCAGCGTAGAGGTTACTACAGCCCTGGGCATCAAACGCGAAGCAAGATCATTAGGCTACTCAGCCCAGACAATTTCAGGAGCTGATATGGACAAAGTAAACCCGCCGAATATTGCTGAAGGCCTGATGGGAAAAGTAGCGGGATTAAATATCACTACTCCCAATGGCGTTGAAGGAGCTTCAACCCGTATTGTACTAAGAGGGAACAATAACCTTTACGGGAATAACCAGGCTTTGATAGTTGTAGATAATGTTATTGTTGATAACGAGCCGATACAGCAAAAAGGTGTTATTCAATCTTTTGTCGATGCATTAAATAGGGGCAATACAGACGTGTCTCAGCCTCCTATAGATAATGGTTCGTTTTTAAACAGTTTAGATCCCGATGATATTGAGAGTGTTAACGTATTAAAGGGGCCAACTGCAGCCGCTTTATACGGCGCCCGCGGGGCTAACGGTGTTATCCTTATCGTTACTAAAAAAGGTTCAAAAAAGAAGGGGTTCGGTGTTGATTACAGTTATACCATACGCTTTAACGACCCATACCGCTTTATAAAAATGCAGGATGAATATGGTAACGGCATGACTGAAGACCTTTATTCAGCCAACCCGGCTTTTTATAAGGATGCCAATGGAAATAACAGGGAGGAACAAATAGGCGGCGACCCTTATGGTTCTTTAGGTAATATACCGGGAGCTTATGTTAGCCCAGGTGTTACAAGTCCTGCAGGCGGGCCATTCTATAACTATATAGGCTTTCCGGGTGACGGAGCATCATGGGGGCCAAGAATGGAAGGCCAGCCATTAGTTTGGTGGGATGGCAAAACCAGGCCATACACAGGCAACCCGAATATTTTCCAGAGCTTTTATAAAACCGGCAACACACAAACCCAAAATGTATCCGTTTCTGGCGGGGGCGACCTGGGCACACTGCGTGTATCTTACACCAGGGCAACAAACGACGAAATAACTTACAACAGCCACAACGCCACAAACACATTTAACATCGGTTCTTCTATCAACGTCAGCCCTAAAATAAAAGTTGATGCAACAGCAAGTTACATTAACCTGAATAAATACAACCCGCCAAACATATATGGTGAAAGCGGCTCTACCGGCAACATTGGCGTAGGTTACATGACAGTATATAATATACCGGCTGATTACAAACCCCTTGAAAGAAGCATAACTACACTACCAGACGGATCACGAAACCCAATATTGGCGCAATCGCCTTTTGAATACGGACAGCAGTATTACTGGTGGAACGTTTTTAATAATAATACCACGCTCACACAAAATCAATTTATAGGATCTGTTTCTCTTAACGCCGAGATCACGCCCTGGTTAAAAGCTATAGGCAATGTTGGTTTGGATTATTACACTAACCAGTTTGTAACCCAGGATTATCCTACTGATGCAGCAGGTTTACAAGGCTCATATGGTTACGACCTTGCAAGAACATCTACCAATAACCTGGATGGCCGTTTAGTTTTTCATAAAGAAAAAATGGCAAAAAATTTCGATGCCAGTCTTTCCTTAGGTGCAAGGCATTACTATACCAATATGTATGATATTGCTACAAACAATCCGGGGCCATTCAATTATCCGTTTGTTTTCAATATCAGTAATTACAACGGCAGTACACCAACCGTACTTAACCCTACTGAGAACAGATATGTAATGGAAATAAACTCGGTATATGGCTTGCTTAATCTTTCTTATAAAAACTATTTGTTTTTAGATCT
>JBQCEA010000436.1:0-5514 GCA_051960695.1 Mucilaginibacter sp.
AATATATAGTGGTTGATTTTCTGTGGTCATATGATAATCCGCCGGGAAGTACGATAGGCAACCCGTTTCAAAAGCGGTTACAGGACGGTTCGTATATTCCCTGGCTATATATGGACAGATATGGCCGGCTAACGCCAGATGTAAATAAATTTCCCTCGGCATTTAAACATAACGGGTTTAAACCACTGGCCGATTATATTCACAAACTCGGACTAAAGTTTGGCATCCATGTAATGAGGGGCATCCCGCGCCAGGCGGTATGGGCTAAAAGCCCTGTTTTGGGTACCAGGAATATTACCGCAGATATGATAGCGGATACTAATTCGGTTTGCCCATGGATGAACCATATGTATGGCATCAATATGGATAAACCTGGCGCACAGGAATATTTGAATTCAATTTTAAACCTTTACGCATCATGGGGAGTGGATTTTATTAAAGTAGATGACATTGCAAGGCCATACAGCAAGAAAGAGATCGAAGGGTATCAAAAAGCGATCTCACAATGCGGACGGCCCATGGTTTTGAGCCTCTCCCCCGGGGAAACGCCCTTATCAGAAGCCGGCCATGTAAAAACGTTTGCCAACATGTGGCGTATTGCTGATGATTTTTGGGACAACTGGAAGGAAGTACTTCAAATATTTAAATACGCCAAATCCTGGGAAGGTATTGGAGGGCCAGGCCATTGGCCTGATTGCGATATGCTCCAGATCGGTAAGCTATCAAAACGCGGTCCGGTAGGACCTGAGCGGTACAGCCGTTTTACAACTAACGAACTCTATACACACATGACCTTTTGGTGCATCGCCCGTTCGCCCTTAATGATGGGAGGAAATATGCCGGAAAACCGGTCAATAGATAAAGCGCTATTAACTAACCCGGAAGTATTAGCCGTAGATCAAAAAGGCATGGAACCGCATCAGCTTTATGTAGACGGAGAAAAGCTGGCCTGGTGTTCAAAATCACAAGACAGTAATGCCCGGTATGTTGCCTTATTTAATCTGTCAGACAAAGAGCAGTATATAGGAATTGATTTTGATTCGGCAGGCCTTCAGTCACGTAAAATTCTCGTGCGCGACTTATGGAACCATTCCGATAAAGGTGTATTTCAAGGCCGTTACGAACAAAAGATTGAACCGCATGGGTGTGCATTGTTAAAATTGACCGCCAACAATATCACCAAATAAAAAATAAACCATTCAAAAGCTTTAGACCTTAGAACTAATGAGTGTTGGTTGCGTAAACTCGTAGGGAAACTTTTCGAACCTCTTTTGTCACATTTTAATTTTTAGCTTCTGAAACGGCTATTCGCCGATCCCAACTTATGAAATAAATTAAATATAAGACTTTTATTATATGTCAACTGGCCGCCAATTGCTTTAAATCCTGCAAAAAGGGGTTCGAAAAGCTTCCCCTCCGGGCTAAATGTCATCATTTTGATCATACGTATTTCCGAGTATTCTAAGATATATCAATGAAAAAATAACCTATGAGTCTATAAAAAGACTAGTAATTGGCTACGTTTGTATAATTAACGGCTAACATGTGCGGACGCTCAAAGGAAACCTTTCTTCTACGGCGGGGCAGAGCAATAACCATCTATATAATGGCCCCTTATATAGACGGCTCTGCCAAGAAAATACGACAGCTCAAAATATTCGCCACGAGTATTACTAATGTCATCACCGTTGGCTGGAACCGCCCGCTTTTCAATGAACGCCTGGCCCATCCCTATTCAAATTATGGACGCATAGTTGACCTCTTTGCACCGGGAAGCGATATCTTGTCCACAGTTCCCGGTAATTCGTATGATTACAAATCCGGGTCCAGTATGTCGGCTCCGGTCGTTACCGGTGTAGCGGCTTTGCTGCTGTCATATTTCCCGGATTTGACCACGCAGGAAGTCAAAACGATACTTTTGAGATCGGTTTACAAGCCCGATATCCTGGTAAATCGGCCAGAATCAAAAATAAAGGTGCCGTTCAGTAGCCTTTCCGCTTCAGGCGGTATCGTTAATGCTTATAATGCGATCGTAATGGCCATGCATCTGCATCCGAAATAAAACAACGGCAAAAACGTGGTTTTAGAATATCGGATGGGGTGATATTTTATTGCTAAAAGTCAGTATCCTCAATCCCTTTTCAAAGTAAAATAAAACCTACTGCCTTCACCAAGGTCGCTATCCACACCAATTTTACCCGATTGTGCTTCAATGAAATCTTTTGCAATAGCAAGACCCAACCCTGTGCCAGTTTGTTCGCCTTTTGAGCCGGGGACTTTAAAATAACGTTCGAATATTCGCGATAGGTATTTACTTTCGATACCCTGTCCATGGTCGGTGACGGAGAATTCGATGTTATCGTTTTTGAGTTTTTTAACATTTAGTTCTATCTCTGATCGTTCCGGACTGTATTTTATTGCATTTGAAAGCAAGTTTATCAATACCCAGGTGGTTTTATCCAGGTCGGCATATACATCTGGCAGGTTCTCGTCACAATTGACTTTGATATTCACCTGTTTTTGTTCGGCAGTGAATTTTACTGCTTTGATAGCATAATCAAGTATGTTTTTGGGGTGCGTGCTGCCAAAGTTCAGGTTTAGTTTGCCAGTTTCAACCTGTGCCATATCCAGCAATTCGCCAGTAATTTGCAGCAATCGCCGGGCATCATCATCAATATTCTCCAAAAGCTGTTGCTGCTCAACATTGATCTTACCTATGCGTTCATCTTCCAATAGTTTCAGGCTCATTTTGATAGATGCGATCGGGGTTTTCAATTCATGCGATATAGTTGCAATAAAGTTGGTTTTAGCCTCGTCCAGTTGCTGAAACTCGGTTATATTTTTCAGGATGATCACCTTACCTATCACCCTGTCTTTGCTGCTTACAGATAGTATTTCTTTAGAGTAATAACTTTCGCGGTTATCGGCATATATCTTCATTTTATGCTGATCAGCAACCAGCAGGTTCCGGAACAGATCATTCTCTAAAGCTATGTCTGGCGCATATCTTCCTGTGAGATTGGCTTCACTTATGCCGATAAGCGTGCATGCCACTTCATTTACAAATATGATGACCGATTTTTCATCCAAACCGATAATGGCATCGTTTATACTATTGATGATGGTTTCGATACGTTTCTTTTCAAACAGGATATTGGCAAGATTGCTGTTCTCGTACTCATCCAGTTTAAAAGTCATGTTGTTGAATGCCTGAGCCAGTTCACCAAATTCGTCGTTCGATTTAAAATCCAGTTGTTGATGATAATTGCGTTTGGATATTTCCTTGATCCTTTTCGTCAACTCTCGGATAGGATTAGCAACATACCCCGGATAATTGATGATAAAACTAAAAGCCACCAGGAACAGAAACGAGCCAATGAGTGCTACCAACAATGTGGCATTACTTGCGGTTGTTTTGGCCACAGCATTTTTACGGTCTTCAGCATCCATGTTCAGCTTCATGATACCGAAAAGCAGCTTGCGTATTTCGGTTCGTAGTTCATTTTGCTTTTGCGGATAGCTGCCCAGTAGTTTTAACTGTTCGTATTTTGAACGGAGCGAATCTGTTAGCTGCAATTCACCAACCTCGGTAACATTGTGCTCTTGCTTAACAAGGTTGGCTTCAATAATATTTACCTGATGACTGTTTAATGCCGAGGTGTTTTCGTCAAGCGCATTGCCGATATTTCGCACATACACAAGCGTTTCATAATTATCCTTCAAGATAACTCTGGTATCAGCTGACAGGCGGTTGAGATAATATATCGATAAGCCACTGCATACAAATGCCAGAAGGAATGTGAAGCCAAAGCCGGCACGAAGTTTACTTTTGATAGTCATGACAGTATTACTAAATCAATATCTGTTTTGGACATTTTGTTAAGCAGCTGGGTAAATACCGCAGTTTTCATTACCAGTTGGTAAAACTTAAACCGCGGCTTGCCAATACATATAGTGGTAATATCATATTTATCAGCGGTTTCCCATATTGTTTTAGCAACATTATTGCTTTTTACTTTCAATACTTCGGCGCCCAGCTGCATGGCATTTTTAAAATTATTGATCAGATGCCGCTGCGATGCCAGGTTAATCTTATCGCTGCTTTCATTTGAGGTTTGCACATACAAAACATACCATTTGGAGCGGTAATAAGAGGCCAATCGTGCGGTTTTGCGGATGATGATCTTCGCCGATTCATCATTAGTGCTGATGCAGGCCAGGAATATCTCAGCCCGTAATTTTACATTCTTGGGTATCTCGGTATCAATTTTGCGCTCCAGCTGATGGGCCACTTCTTTCAACGCCAATTCACGCAACTGCAAAATACGTTCCGACTGAAAAAAGTTGTTTAGTGCGGTAGGTATTTTTTGCCGGTCGTATATTTTACCTTCCTTTAATCTCTCGATCAATTCATCAGCGGTCAAGTCGATATTTACCACCTCATCAGCCATTTGAAGTACTTTATCGGGTATGCGCTCATTGATCGTTGCCCCGGTTATTTTTTGAACTTCATCGTTCAGACTTTCCAAATGTTGGATATTTACCGCGCTGATCACATTGATACCCGCGTTTAAAATATCCATCACATCCTGCCAGCGTTTTTCGTTCTTACTGCCTTCAATATTGGAATGAGCCAGTTCATCCACCACTACAACCTCGGGCCGTAGGTTGATGATGGCATTCAGGTCCATTTCTTCCAATTCCTTGCTTTTATAAAACAATTTGCGGCGCGGTATAACAGGTAGTCCCTGTATCAAAGCTTCAGTTTCTTTGCGTTTATGCGTTTCTATGTAACCGATCTTCACATCGATACCACTTCTCAACAGTGCCTGTGCTTCCATTAGCATACGATAGGTTTTCCCCACACCGGCACTCATACCAATATAGATCTTGAACTTGCCCCGCCTCGATCTCTTGATCAGTTCGAGGAAGTGTTGTACCGACTCTTTATTGTTTTCTTCTATCATGTTAATTAGTTAAAGGGGATGGCAGGCACCCCCTTTTTTGCACGAGTCAATCAATCAAACTATCTATAACTCCAAACAATAATTATAAATATAAAAAAGCTCATGCTAATCTTTATTCATTGGCTTCGGTTCAAAATGCGTACACAGCGGCGAGCAAAAATTGTGATGCAGACTTGGTTGGAGCCAGGCTGCTGTCGTTAAACATGCTATTCGATCCATTATCCACCCTGATCTCTGATATCAATGTAATATTCCCTGCCTTAATGTTAGCTGTAAAAGTTACGCCAGTTACGGAATCGCCCGGCGCAGGGCCTGCATCCGCGTAAGTACCAGCCTTGGTCTTAAAATATTCGCCCCTGATACCCATTGTTGCGATCTTTGATATGGCCAGCTGCGGATACAAAGCCACGCCTTCAAACCCGCCTGTGCTGTGTGGCGCTGAAAAATCAGCTGCATTCAATCCTAATTTAAAAGCGTCAGTTATCTGGTAAGCGGTGGTCAGGTCGAACTCGGTGCCCGAGTAGGGACCGGCAGTCACGTTCAGGTA
>JBQCEA010000437.1:0-8489 GCA_051960695.1 Mucilaginibacter sp.
GAGGACGCTATAGTTGTTGAGCCTGCGGGGGCTTTATCCGTCGCTGTACTCGACCTGTATAAACATAAGCTGAAAGGCAAAAAGGTTGTCTGCATTATTAGCGGCGGCAACAACGATATCGACCGTATGGCCGAGATCAAAGAACGCTCACTGTTGTACGAAGGACTGAAACACTACTTCATTGTCCGCTTTCCTCAGCGGCCGGGAGCTTTAAAGCTGTTCGTGAACAATGTACTTGGTCCGCATGATGATATTACCCGTTTCGAGTTCATTAAAAAGACCGAAAAAGAAAATGGGCCTGCTTTGGTGGGTATCGAGCTTAAATCAGCAGATGACTATCCTTCCCTGCTGCAGCGTATGGAAGAACACCGCTTTGATGTGATCGAGATCAACCGTGACCAGACGCTGTTTGAGTATTTGGTGTAGTAGGTGGTGCTACATGAGGTCGCTCAAGTTTATAAAAGAATACGCTGAAAAGCAGAACGACCAATTCGATGACAACAACTTGTTCAAACGAGGCAATGGCAATACGATAGTAAACGCTATCACCTAACTCAACATAAACAATTGCAAAAGGCAATATGACCAAAAAAGAAGCTATGGCGATTACATAAGCTTTAATTGCCCGAATTGACCTATTTTTTGACCTAAATAAATATAGAGTTATTAATATGCCTAATGCAACTATTAGGGACATGATAGCACTGCCTAATAAAGAACGTAAAGATCGGGTCAACCAACGATGGTAAACTATCGACATATCAATTCCTGGAAATAAGTGTTTGTTAATGTGCAAAGCGTAGAACTGAATGGCAGAGTTTATTACCGGGCATGCTAAAGTCATCGTAATCCATATCTTCGAGCAGTATAAGAGTGATTGCTTCATGAGTTGGTTTAGATAGTACTAATATAGATAAAATTTCTTGCGATTACAGGTGTTATCAAGTCATTGCTCTTGTTGGAGATATCTCGATAGATTTTCAGAAAACTAAAAGGTGTCATGCGCAGGCTCTCGAAGCATGTAGGCAGAGGCTTTTACGCTCATCCTTCGAGTGCCTCAGGATGACATTCACCCTTTTTCTTCGAATGACTGGACCATATAAAATGAAAAGAGCTCCGTATAA
This sequence comes from Mucilaginibacter sp., assembly GCA_051960695.1. Taxonomy (GTDB): domain Bacteria; phylum Bacteroidota; class Bacteroidia; order Sphingobacteriales; family Sphingobacteriaceae; genus Mucilaginibacter. The sequence goes on from JBQCEA010000437.1 coordinate 1,125, forward strand.
AGGAGCTCCTCTCAAATCATAGGTAGGATATATGTTATGCCGCGAGCGGTGTCTTGCAATTTGTTTTCCGGGATTTTACTTCCTGGAGATCTTTTAATAATAGGGCCTTTAGTTCTATATCTATGGCCTTCAAAATTTCGGAGGTTTTAGTTAATGTTTTCATAAGTTTAGTTCGTTTTGCTGACCAAACTAATGCGAGAATAATGCCACCTTTTGCAATAGCTATAAAAAAGCCAATTTGTGCGTTTATATGCTTTAAAAACAGAAGATGGTGTATATTTTTGTGTACAGTAATGCAGATTTGAATGAACGGAGCTTGTCCAAATCAACCATGTCATCTCGAATGAAATGAGAGATCTTGAACACTTGTGCATGTCGTGGATTATTCAATCGTATAAGATTTCTCCGCTCCACTCACTGCGGATTGTCGAAATGACATTAGTTTGTTATAGGCAGGTTACAATTCCGAAATCGAATTTCCGAAATCCGAAATCCCTCAATACTCTATCCACCTGGCAATATTCACATCGAGCTTACTGCCTTCGCCGTATTTACCGGGCTGACCGTTGAGCACGCGCAATGTGATGTAATCTTTTTGTATCAGTAATTCCTCGTAAAAACCTCTGAACAGCACCTGTTTTACTTCCCACCGTGGACGCCAGCGGTTTTTTGTTTCTATCCACTCAGGGTATATCATTACCTTTTCCAGTTTGGCTTTGATGTCACAAACACGCGCTTCTTCAGCAGTTAATACATTGCAGCGGGCAAGCAACTGTGCTGTGTAGAGATATTGAGGTTCGTTATATATCTTTTTAGGGTTCCCAGCTTCTATGATCTCGCCTTCTTTCAATACCAGTAAGGTATCAGCCATAGAAAGCACTTCGGCAGGATCATGTGACACCATGATCACCGTTAAGCCTGTGTCTTTTACGATCTGCCTGATATCTTCCTGCAAGCCATCACGGAAAGAAGTATCAACCTGGTTAAAGGGCTCATCCAATAAAAGTACTTCAGGACTTGTTACTAATGCCCTTGCTATTGCAACCCGTTGCTTTTCCCCGCCGCTCAGGTCTGCTATACGTTTATCAGCCAATGGCATCATCCTGAGCTGTTGCAGTACTTTTTCTGTCTTTTCCTGCTTAGCCTTCAGATCGGTATTGGGTAATAGAACGGCGATGTTATCCCACACTTTGGCAAACAGGTTTAGGTCGTCTTCTGCCTGGGTAACCATTTTCATAGCGTCATGGCCGGGTATCAGCTTTTCTTCCGGTCCCCAGATGCGTTCTCCTTTAAATTGCACTTCACCGCTTTCAGGAGATTGCAAACCGTAAAGCAAGCTCAGCAAAGTGCTTTTCCCGCTGCCACTGGCGCCTACAATTGCCGTTACCTGACCGGACTGGATATCGAGGTCGATATTCTTTACTCCCCCGCCGCCGGGGTAGATCTTGCTTAATGAAACCGCTTGTAAAAAAGGAGAGGACATTAGACAAAGATAACACGATGGTTGTATTAGTTACGAATTATTGGTTGTATTAGTTAGTTGGGCTTATCCCAATACAACTATTACAACCAATACAACCTTCGCAAATCGTGTCAAAATCCAAACGTCATACCGAATGAGAAGTTTTTAAGCCCTTTCTGGTTTGGGCTGTTCTCGAACATATCATTCCAGTAATACTTGGCAAATATGCCCCAGCCACCATAACCGATACGGAAGAAGCCGCCATAGCGCACTTTGGCAAAATGATATCCGTTATCAATCTTTTGCTTGCCGAATTCTTCACTTACCTGTTTTACCATGCCATTCAGCAAAAGCCCGGCCTCAGGGCCAATTACGAAGTGAAATTTATCGCCATAATGGTCTGCATTGCTGTGGAAATCAAACGACAGCGGTATACGCAGGTAGCTTGACGAAAACCGGTTCTTATGTAAATGAGTGGTATCCTGCACATAAGTTAATGTTGGCTGACTTGGCAGTATGGTAATATTCTGGCGCAGGCGTATCAGCGTCCAGTCAAACCCGCCTGAAAGGTAAACTTTAAAGTTCTTGTTAACCTTTACCCCAAGCTGGAACACATCAAAACCTACATTGCTTGATTTGGCCTGGTTATAATCCAAGAACTGGTTATTCTTTGATAAAGTAAAGCTGCCATTATCTATCAGCGTGGTATAGCCCAGGTCTAAACGGGCAAAGGTAATACCGATATATGGCTTTGGATAAGTTTGACTATGACCGTGATGATGGTGATCATTTTCATCAGAGCTGGAACCATTTCCATAATGTATGTCGAAATCGCCATTTTGGGTAGTATCTTTTGATGCTTTTGCCGAATCTGTTTGAGTATTCTGAGCGAACACACCACTTGCGGCCACGCAAATTAACGCGGTAATTAGTAAACGTTTCATATCATTTCGTATTTATAATCTCACCGAAAAGGTGCTAATGTTTTGTTATGTGATTTAGTCTTTATTGTTCTCTTTTTTGATCTTAAATGGCCCGATATTGATCCCGGTAACGGATGAGTCGTCATCATCACTATCCGAAAATTCTATCGCTTTATCCTTGCGCTTGTCTACTTTGGCAACTACCAGGTTCACCAGTTCGCCGAAATTGTGGATACCACGCCTTTTCACAACTGTCTTCGGCGTATTATTAACCGGGGCTTGCGCTATAATGATTGGCTTTACCTTAGCAGGAGCAATATCCGGCACATCAGCTTTTGCTATCAGGTGTGCAGTAGTATCAGGCGTAGCCGAGGGCACTTTCACGTCGGGTTTCTGACTGGCAATAACTGGTGCTGTTGGTTCAATTTTGGCTATGGTTTCCTGCTGATTGTTATTGATAGTAGCATTTTTAACACTTCGTTCCTTAACTACATTCCGCTTGTTTACAACCAGTAAAGGTACTGTATGATTATGCTGAACCATTGCTGCTACAAGCTGTTCATCTTTAGTTACAGGCGTTACAACCGGAGCCTGTTCTGGTTTTGTAACCTCAGCTTTAGGATTGCTTTTAACGATCTTGTTTGGCTTTTGCTGCTGATCCTGGTGACTCTTAGGTATAAACAGGAGACCAGCAGCAAGCAGTACAACTATGCTGGCAGCTATTTTCAGTATAAAGAAGCCGCGTTTGCCGGTATCATTTTTATTCAGTTCACTATGGATACCTGGCCAAACTTTCCCAGTTGGCTCGGCTTCAAAATTGTCCAGCTTATTTCTGAACAGGTCGTCAAATTCATTATCCTGCATATTCATATCTTTTCCCTTCTATGTTTGCGATCAATCCTTTTAATATACTGCGTGCCCGTGATAGCTGCGATTTTGACGCGCCTTCTGATATGCCCATTATCTCGCCTATTTCCTTGTGCGAATAACCTTCGATGGCATAAAGGTTAAACACCATCCGGTATCCCGGCGAAAGCCGCTGAACCAGTGCCATCATATCTTTGGCATCCAGCCGGGCCACTGCATTCGGGCTAACGGCTATCTCATCAGGCAGGTTTCCGTTTTCCGCCAGTTGTAATAGTTTGTGGTGCTTACGGTAGTATTCTATGGAGCTGTGTATCATAATACGCCTTACCCAGCCCTCGAATGAGCCTTCGCCACGGTAATCATTCATTTTCTGAAACATCCTGATAAAGCCATTTTGCAGCATATCTTCGGCTTCCATCTTGTCGGTCGCGTAACGCATACACACGCCCAGCATTTTTGAGGTGAGCTGCTTGTAAAGCAGTTCCTGTGCTTTGCGCTCACCGGCTTTGCAGCGTTTTATCAACTCATCAATTGTATACTTGTGTTCCAAAAACATCATTTAAAGGTAAGATGAAACAGCGAACAGATTGGTTGCACGGGAATGAAAATATTTCTCTAATTTGCTTTTTCTGTCAATAATAAACTCATGAAAAAGCTTTACCTGTGCCTGATCGTGTTTTCCTTCACATTCACTTGCTTGTTTGCGCAAAGCAAAACGACTGATACTTATATATTGCTAAAACCCGATCGCGTTTTCGACGGAGAGCAAATGCATAACGGCTGGTGGGTTTTGGTAAAAGGCAATCAAATAGAAGCGGTTGGTGAGCCGGGCTCTATCCATGCACCTACTGATGCCAAAGTGATCGAACTGAAAGGCGAAACACTGATGCCAGGCATGATCGAGGGACATTCACACTTATTCCTGCACCCATATAATGAAACCAGCTGGAACGACCAGGTATTAATGGAAAGCCGGGCAGAGCGTACGGCAAGGGCAGTAGTACATGCGCGTGAAACACTGATGGCCGGCTTCACCGCTACGCGCGATCTCGGCACCGAGGGAGCAGGTTATGATGATGTGGGTTTAAAGAAAGCGATTGAAAAAGGTGTTATCCCAGGCCCACGAATGCTGGTAGCTACCAGGGCAATTGTAGCGACCGGAAGCTACGGGCCAAAGGTTTTGGTAAATGAAGCCGATGTAATTAAAGGCGGAGAAGAGGCCGATGGTATCGACGGTATCACGCACGTGGTACGTTCACAGATAGGGCACGGCGCTGATGTAGTAAAGATCTACGTGGATTATGGCTGGGGAATAAACAATGCCGCTGAACCAACTTTTACCGAAGAAGAACTCAAAACTGCTGTTGAGGTTGCCAAAAGCAGTGGCAGGATAGTAGCAGTACATTCAAGCACTACTGAAGGTATGCGCAGGGCAATAGACGCTGGCGTAACCACTATAGAACATGGCGACGGTGGCACGCCTGAGTTATTTAAATTGATGAAGGAAAAAGGCATTGCCCTTTGTCCAACCATCGCAGCAACAGAAGCCATATCAAGCTATCGCGGCTGGAGGAAAGGCATTGACCCCGACCCTGCCGCAGTGAAAAGAAAACACTACATTTTTACCGAAGCCCTTAAAGCAGGCGTGACCATATTAATGGGTGGTGATGTTGGTGTATTTCCGCATGGAGATAATGCCCGTGAGATGATCTTAATGGCCGAATATGGCATGAAACCGATCGATGTGCTGCGGTCAGCCACTTCAGTGAACGCCCAGGTTTTCAAACTGAACCATTTAGGAAACATCAGATCCGGTTACCTGGCCGACCTGGTTGCTGTTGAAGGCAATCCTGCTGAAGATATTAAAGCTGTGAAACAGGTTAAGCTGGTGATAAAGGACGGGGTGATCTACCGGCAGGATTAACACATTAATTTATAGATTTAGCTTTTCAATTATACGCCTCATGAGAATCCGTTTTTTCTGTCTGCCTTTGGGCTGCATCGTCTTGCTTTGTTTCGTATCTGACACTTTAAAAGCACAAACTTTTATTCCGCTTGAAACCAAAGACAATGCTATCGTATTAGAAGTAACCGGAGATCACTACCTGAATATGGTATACTTTGGCAAAAAGCTTTCGGATAAGAACGAATACCAAAATATACCCCAGCTTTATCATCTCAATGAGAGCAACATGTACAGCTCGGCGTATACTACGGCAGGCACAAGGAACCTGCTTGAACCGGCTATCGCAGTAACGCATTCGGATGGCAATAAGTCGTTGGACTTAAAGTATGTTGATCAGTCGGTCAATAAACTCAATGATGATGTGTCGCAGATAGATATCAATCTCAAAGACCCGGTATATGATGTAGCCGTAACACTCCACTATAAGCTCTATTTTGCAGAAAATGTGGTGGAGCAATGGAGCACGATCAGCAATCACGAAAAACGCAGCATCACTCTTGATAAATACGCATCGGCTAATTTATACCTGCAGGCAAAGAGCTATTGGCTGCGGCAATATCATGGCGAATGGGCACAGGAAATGCGTCCGGAAGAATCTCAGTTAACGCACGGCATCAAAACATTGGACAGCAAGCTGGGCACACGTGCCGATCTCCTTCAACCGCCATCCTTTATGGTATCGTTGGATAAACCAGCCATCGAGGATAACGGGGAGGTATTGCTTGCCAACCTGGAATGGAGCGGTAATTTCCGCATCGACCTTGAAGTTGACCCGACCAACAACTTACGGTTGATAGCAGGAATTAATAATTACGCTTCGGATTACAGTTTAAAGCCGGAAGGCGTATTTGAAACGCCGAAATTGGTTTACACTTTATCACATCATGGCAAAGGAGAAGCCAGTCGCAATTTGCAGGATTGGGCGCGAAAGTATAAGATAGTTGATGGCGAAGGGCCGCGGCTTACTTTGCTCAACAATTGGGAATCGACATACTTTAATTTCAATGAGGAAAGGCTTTCTGAACTTTTAAAAGACACTAAAAAACTTGGTGTCGATCTGTTCTTATTAGATGACGGCTGGTTTGGTAATAAGTATCCGCGCAATGACGACCATGCCGGCTTGGGCGACTGGCAGGTAAACAAAGCCAAGTTGCCTGATGGTATTGGCTACCTGGTGAAAGAGGCCCAAAAAAATGATGTAAAGTTTGGTATATGGGTTGAGCCTGAAATGGTAAACCCCAAAAGCGAATTGTACGAAAAACATCCTGATTGGGTAGTAAAACAGCCAAAACGCGATGAATATACCATGCGCAACCAATTGGTACTCGACCTGAGCAACCCTAAAGTACAGGACTTTGTGTTCAGCATTGTGGATGGATTATTCACTCAAAACCCTGATCTCGCATATATTAAATGGGATTGTAACTCGGTGATCTATAATGCTTATTCTGTCTATGAAAAAGATCAATCAAATTTCTATGTAGACTACGTGAAGGGATTATACAATGTGATGGCAAAATTAAGGGCAAAATATCCCAAAGTGCCCATGATGTTATGCTCAGGCGGTGGCGGCCGGGTAGATTATGGAGCGCTGCAATATTTTACCGAATACTGGCCGAGTGACAATACCGAACCACTGGAAAGGGTATTTATCCAATGGGAATATTCGTACTTCTATCCTGCTTTGGCAAGCTCAAACCATGTGACCAACTGGGGCAAAGAGCCTATTAAATACCGCGTAGATGTAGCTATGATGGGTAAACTGGGTTTCGACATTGTGGTAAGCAAATTATCCGCCGATCAGCTGGCATTTTGCCAGGATGCCATTAAAAACTACAAAGCATATTCGGAAGCAATATGGCATGGCGAACAATACCGTTTGCAGGACCCGTGGAATAATGACGCCGCATCAATCATGTATGTAGACCAGGCAAAAAGCAGGGCCATTATGTTCAACTATTTGGTGAATAACCGTTACAATGCCGGAACATATCAGCCTATAAAACTGAAAGGACTTGACCCCAATAAGAAATATACTGTCAAAGAAATTAACCTATATCCTGGAACTAAATCAGCAATCAAGGATGCCGTTTATAGCGGCGATTTCTTAATGACTGTAGGCATTAACCCAGAAGTGCATGAAGAAC
>JBQCEA010000438.1:0-2345 GCA_051960695.1 Mucilaginibacter sp.
AAGATCAAGGAAGGGTTAAAAAAGAATGTTCCTCTGTCTAAAATATTAGATTACGTCAATTTTTTCTGGACACAGCATCTACAGGAACATTTTAAGGAAGAAGAAACACTGCTATTTGATAAAATAGATGATGAGCTAACCCGGCAGGCCAAATCAGAACATCAGATCATCGGCGAGCGTATTGATCACTTAAATCAACACGGGAACGAAAAAGAGAAATACCTTGCATTTGCAGACTTCCTGACCCAGCATATCCGTTTTGAAGAAAGAACACTGTTCCCACATCTTGAAGCCACACTGCCTGAGGCAATACTAAAACAAGCAGGCGACTATTTATCAGCGCAAGCTCTCTTTGTGGATAATTATCCGGATGAGTTTTGGTCTAAAAGTTATCCATCGTTATGAGCGGCCCAGGCAGGCCTGATAAAAACATTCTTGTTATTGTAGATTGTGATGGCCAGCAATACGAGATACGCACCTACCCCAATGAGTACAGCAGCTTAATGATGCTTATTTATGACCAGATCTATACTGAAGGATTTGCCGAATGCCGGGGCATGGGAAAATGCGGCACCTGCCTGGTAGAAATTACAGCGAAGCGGCAGCAACCTACAGCCTATGAACGAAACGAGGATGCTAATTTATTGAAAGCAGGCTTACAGCAAGAAAATGTACGCTTAGCCTGCCAACTGATAGTTGACGAAAAATTGGACGGGTTAACGGTAAAGATTTTGAACGGTTGATAGAACCCAAAGAACATGATTGACAATAAAGACATAATAGAAACCGACATTTGCATTGTTGGGGCTGGCCCGGTGGGCTTATTCGCGGTATTTGAGGCTGGCCTTTTGAAAATGCGCTGTCATTTAATTGATGCGTTGCCGCAGGTTGGCGGGCAATTGTCTGAAATATATCCGCACAAACCCATATATGACATTCCGGGGTATCCCCGGATCAGCGGCCAGGAACTGGTTGATAGTTTAATGGAACAGATCAGTCCGTTCAGCCCCGGCTTTACTTTAGGCGAACGGGTGGAAAGCTTAGATCAGGAAGATGACGGCCTACTTACCATCACTACCAATGAAGGTATAACCATCTGCTGCAAAGCATTAGTGATTGCGGCGGGGTTGGGCTGCTTTGAACCACGTAAGCCTGCAATAAATGGTTTAATTGAATTTGAAGGAAAAGGCGTTAGCTATATGGTCAGGAATCCGGAAACTTTTCGCGGCCGCAATGTTGTTTTAGCCGGTGGCGGAGACTCGGCATTAGACTGGACGGTATTCCTGGCCGACGTTGCTAAAAAAGTAACGCTGGTGCATCGCGGAGATACTTTTCGCGGCTCTCCTGATTCTGCCGAAAAGGTGTTTGAGTTGGCAAAAGCAGGCCGGATCGACCTTCTGTTACATTCCAACGTAATATCGCTTCGTGGTGACGGGCATTTGCGGGAACTTAGCATCCTAACGAAACAATCGCCTGAATTTACGCTCACAGCCGACCACTTTATACCTTTGTTTGGCCTGACACCCAAACTCGGCCCTATTGCCGACTGGGGACTGGATGTCGTTCAGTCGGCTATACCCGTAAACACGGCTGATTATTCAACTAACGTTGAACGGATTTATGCTATTGGCGACATTAACACCTATCCGGGCAAGCTCAAACTGATCTTATGCGGATTTCATGAGGCGGCACTTGCCATGCAAAGTGTTTTCAAATATGTTTATCCGGATGAGAAACTGAGCTTCAAATATACCACCGTTTACGGCGTAAATGCGTTTTAATATGATCACCATATATATTGTACATCCGGATGGCACGCGGGATGACCTCGAATTACCAACTGGTCTTAACATGAGCCTGATGGAAGTGTTGCGGGCCAATGGCTACCCCATTTTGGCTACCTGCGGTGGCATAGCGTTGTGCGCTACTTGCGCCATTGAGGTATTATCGGGTGGTGGGCATCTGTTACCTGCTATGGACCAGGAACTTGATATGCTTGACATCCTGCCGGATAGCAACGAGGCTACCCGCCTGGCTTGCCAGATACGGTTAAGCCCTGCGCTGGATGGCATGGTAATTCGCCTGGCAGGTAATGATTAGTTCAGCGGTTTATGGTTTCCGGCGAACTGGATAATTATAACATCTTATAATGTTTGGTTTCGTCATCAAGCACTAATACCCAATCATGGCCATAACCGTTGGAAGGCGGATCAAATTTATGCGAAACGGCATTGCTTAAGGTACCGATGTCCGTTGTTTTACCTGTACGCGGGTCAAACCAGTATGCGTGTATGTTGGCTGTCTTCAATTGTGCCATGTTTACCGTAAACGATCTGCCTGCTGCT
>JBQCEA010000439.1:0-10566 GCA_051960695.1 Mucilaginibacter sp.
GGACATTCTGGCGACATCTTTTATGCCGGGAATCTCAGCTTTCAGCGCTTTAGCCATTGGTCCCGGCGTACCGATAAATGTGCCTATTTTGCCTTCGTAGGTTTGATTTTCGTAAACCTTGTATAACACATTGCGCTTAGCAAAATTGTGATTGAAGGTAACTTCATCCTGTACCCATAAGAATATGAGCGAAGCACAGGCAATACCTATAGCCAGTCCTGCAATATTCAGGAAGCTGTATGACCTGTTTTTCAACAGGCTCCGTAATGTGGTTTTTAAATAATTCTTTATCATGATTTAGCGCATTACTTCAAGTCAATTGATCATTTACTTTGTGTCATTTAGTCATTGGGACATGTTGAACTATTACTCAGTCCTGAGGCTTTTTACCGGATTCGCCAGCGCTGCCTTTACCGCCTTATAGCCCACAGTAAACCAGGCGAGTAACAGTGAAGCGGCTATAGCAATAATAAATACATCTGCGCCAATAGGAATGCGGTAAACAAAGTTTTGAAGCCAGCCTTTCATCATCAGCCATCCAACTGGCATTGCTATCACAAATGACAGTGATATTAGTATCATAAATTCTTTAGAAAAAAGGAAAACGATGTTTCCAACTGACGCACCCAACACTTTACGAACGCCCATCTCTTTGGTGCGTTGAACAACCATGAAGGATACCAAACCGTACAGACCCAGGCAGGATATAAAAATGGCAATACCAGCAAATATCTTGTAAACCAGTTCCATCTGGTTTTCCTGTTTATAAAATTTGGCGATGTTATCATCGAGGAAAAAGCCGGCATAAGCATACTCAGGGTAACGGCTTTCCCAAAGTTTCTGTACCCTGGCTACTGTCGGCGCCAGCTTCCCGGTTTCAATCTTTACCCCAATTTCTGATTCGGATTGCTTTTGCGGATAAATGACAATAGGTTTAACTGTTTCGCGCATAGAATTGGTTTTAAAATCTTCCACTACACCAACAATAGGCGCCCAGTTGCGATTATCCAAACTGAAGGTTTTGCCCAAAGCATCTTCCGGGCGTTTTATGCCCAGTTTATGCATCAGGGTTTCATTGATAACTACTTCGCGCATCGTATCACTTTGTATATAGCCTCGGCCGGCAGCAAAGCGCAAGCCGAAAGTTTTAAAATAATCGGCATCAGCATTTTTAGTAAAGACATCAAAGCCGGGGTCTTTGCCCGAATGATCGAAATAAAAATTGGTTGAGTTATTATTGTCCGATGATGGTGCATCCGACGTAAAGCTGGCCGCCTTTACTCCCGGCAGAGCTAATACCTGTTGCTTAAAGCTGTTAATGCGTGAAAGACCAATACTATCGGTTGTACAGGGAACCATCAAAACTGCATCCTTATCGAAGCCGAGGTCGGCACTGTTCACAAAATCCATTTGCTTTATAGCGATCACTGTACCGATAATAAGCAGTTGGGAAATAGAAAATTGCGTGATCACTAACATCCTGCGCAGGGATATTCCGCCCACAGACGCTGCGTTTATCTTATTTTTTAGCGCTAAAACGGGTTTAAAACCGGCAACAATTAACGCAGGATAAATTCCTGAGAGGATAATAACTATAGATGCTACTACAGCCAGAAATAATAATGTGCCTCCATTGAAAAGACTTACCGAATCGGGTATACTGGCAATATTTTTCAGGAACGGGCGCGCAAATTCTGCTATCAGCACACTAAGCGCGGCCGAAATGAGCACAATAATTGTGGTTTCGCCCATAACCTGGGCTATCAATTGTCCACGACTGCTGCCCAGCACCTTGCGTATTCCAACCTCTTTGGAACGACCAACCGACTGAGCAGTGGAAAGATTGATAAAATTGATGGAAGCCATGATAACGATAAGCACTGCGATAAACGATAGTGTGCGTAACGTTGCCATACTGGTTACATGATCGCCCAGGCTGCCATGGAAACGGGTATCGAAATGTATGTCTGAAAGCGGCTGCGCGAAGGCATATTTTTTTATGTTCTTACGCTTTTTGTTATCCCACTGCTTATCGGAAAATGCAAGCAATTGGCGGTCGATGGTGCTTTTCAAAACATTCTGAGGAAAACGAATAAAAACCTGCCAACTGCTGCTGGTCTCGCCCCAATCGTAAAGATAACCGTAATCTTTAGCGTGCTGTTTCCAGGTTAGATAAGAGATCAGCACGCTTAAACGAAAATCAGAATTTACCGGCGGGTCCTGCAGCACGCCGGCAACCTTCAATGTTAGCAAGTTATCGACGTGGAGTATTTTTCCCATTGCCGAATGCCAGTCGCCAAAATATTTGATGGCGTGGCTCTCATCAATCACTACAGCATTAGGATCTTTTAAGGCCGATGGACTGCCAGCCAGCCATTTAGACGATAAAATATCAAAAAGCTGCGGCTCAGCAAACATAATATCCGCATCTTCTATAAACTTTTTGTCATCCGCGGAACTGCCATTTGATGAGGGAACCATAACCTGGCTGCCATAAATTAAATTAACTCCTGAAACGTTAGCCTGCGGAAAGCGCAACCGAAATGCATCGACCGCTGGCACCGAGATGCCAGCAGTATATCTAATATTACCCTGACTATTGATCTGAGTTGTAATGCGATAGATATTCTTTGCCTGAAAGTTATCGAAACTCAGTTCAAATTTTACAACCAGGAATATAAGCAGGCAAGCTGAAATACCCACGCTTAACCCGGTAATGTTTATAGCCGAGTAAGCTTTATGGCGAACGATATTGCGCCAGGCGATCTTGAAGTAATTCTTTATCATGACTTTTCAGTTCATTGGTTCAATTGTTTATTAATTATTAATCTCTAACCTTTTAATCTCTAATCTCTCATTCCGACCTCAAGCTTTTTACCGGATTTGCTAATGCTGCCTTGATCGCCTGATAGCTAATAGTAGCAAAGGCAATTATCACAGCCATAAAACCGGCAACAACAAACATCCACCAGTGCATATTAATGCGATAAGCGAAATCCTGCAGCCATTTATTCATCAGGTACCAGGCCGCCGGGGTAGCGATAATGATGGCTATCAAAACCAACTTCAGGAAATCCATAGAAAGCATGCCAGTGATATTAACCACGCTTGCGCCCAACACCTTGCGTACGCCTATTTCTCTTACTCTAACCTGTGCAGTATAGGTTGCTAAACCAAGCAATCCAAGACAAGAAATAAATATCGCTATGCCTGAAAAATAATCGAAAAGGGTAGCCTGCGTGCTTTCTCCTTTGTAAATACTATTAAAAGTTTCATCCAGGAAAGCGTAGCTGAACGGGTACAGACCATTATATTGGTTAAACTCCTTCCGGGCTGCTGCTATAGCTTGTGAAGGATTTTTACCTGAAATTTTAATATAGATCCTATTAAAATATTTTGGATAATAGTAGAATGCTGCCGGAGTAATTTTCTCGTGCATGGAAGCGTAATGAAAATTCTTAACCACCCCAATAATGGTTCCTTTAATACCATTCATACTGAAGCGTTTGCCAACCGGGTCCTTAAGACCTGTTTCTTTTACAGCAGCCTCATTCAGAATAAAATGCGCGGTATCATTAGGAGCGTTGGTAAATGATGTTCCCTGTAGCATCTTCATTTTGAAGAAGGGCACAAAGTCTTTATCGATGGTGATAATATGCAGAATCAGGTTTTGCTTCGGGTTTTTGCCATCCCAATCAGCGCTGCCTGTAAACCCACCAAACCGCACAATATTCTGGTTTGAACGTGTTACATCGGCTATGTCCGGCTGCTTCTTCAGTTCAGCTCTTACTGCATCGTAATGCGGTGCCATATCACGCATCCAGAAACTAAAAACATGCTCTTTGTTGTAACCAAGATCTTTATTGTGGATATATCTCAATTGTCCGGTAATAACGATAGTGCCAATGATAAGCACGATGGAAAATGAGAATTGCCCGATAACCAGTATTTTCCGAAACATTGCATCTCCAATACCGGTGGATATTTTGCCTTTCAATGCTTTCAAAGGTTCAAACGATGAAAGCAGCAATGCGGGATAAATACTTGATGCGATCAGTGTACCAGTAATGGTACAAAGGATCACCACCCAGATATGATAATCAGTCAGATCGAGCACCATTTGTTTGCCCGAGATATTATTGAAAACAGGCATTAGGGCATAAGCCACTGTGATAGCGAACCCTGCTGCTATCACAAATAAAACTGCTGTTTCAATAATGAATTGCATGAACAGGTGCAACTTCGCCGCCCCGACGATCTTACGCATACAGATCTCTTTCGAGCGCAGCATTGACCTTGCCGTTGACAAATTAACATAGTTGATACAGGCTATGACCAGGATCAATAATGCAATGGCCATGAAAATGCGCACAGTACCGATGCCATTATCACTAAGATCGGCATTATATAAGTGCATTTTCGTTAACGGATATAATAGATATGATGCATCGGTATCATCGGGTTTGTGTTTCAAATGTATCTTCAATATTTTCGATTCCAGAGCTTTGATAGACACGCCTGGTTTTAATGCCAGAAACGCTACATAATCCAGGTAGCTGAAGTTATTATTCATGTCCTGGCCCTGGGCAAGCATTTCCCTAAAGTGATAACTCATCGGCAGAATCATATCCAACTGAAAATCAGAATTTTTTGGAATATCATTAATCACACCGCTTACAGTAAAATTCTGCTTATCGTCGACAACGATCACCTTTCCTATTGGGTCGGCGTTGCCAAAAAATTTATGGGCAGTTTTCTCTGTGATCACTACAGAATTATCATCTGTGAAGGGTTTTATCTTATTCCCCTCTATTAAAGGGAAGTCAAACATGGTAAACAGTGAAGGATCCGCAAAAACAGTTGTTTCATCGCCAAACACCTTGTCCTGGTACTTGTACATCGAAAAGTTGACGTCGTAGGTCACCCGTGCTGCATCGGTCACTTCGGGAAGCTCCTGTTTAGCCAACTGGGCTATCGGCGCTACGCCAAAGTTGAATATCTGTTTTGTAGCCCCTGTACCGCCTTGTATATCCAGGCGGTAAATATTTTTGGCGTTCTTGTGGAACGTATCAAAACTTAATTCGTCTTGCACCCATAGCAAAATCAATATGCCAATAGCAAGTCCTAAAGTCAATCCAGCAATATTGATCACAGAATAGAATTTATTCTTGACCAGGTTGCGCCATGCTGTTTTTAAATAGTTTTTAAACATCGCTTTAGTTCATTAGTTCAATATTCATTAGTGCTAATCTCTAATCCCTGTTCATTCCGAGCGAAGGCTTTTCACCGGGTTAGCAATAGCGGCCCTGATGGTTTGTGAGCTTAAGGTGATCAATGCCGTCAACAACATACCGCCTCCGCTCAATACAAATACCCACCAATTGAGCGAAGTATGATCGGCAAAGTTTTGCATCCATTTGTTCATAGCCCAAAACGCTAACGGCGTAACGATCACAAAAGCCAGTAATACGAGCATAACCAGTTCTCTCGACAACAATGTAACTATCTGTGTAACTGTTGCACCTAATACTTTTCGTACACCTATTTCTTTGGTCCGCGCACCAGTTGTAAACATTGCCAGTCCGAGCAGGCCAAGGCAACTAATAAAAATGGACAGTCCCATGGCCCAGGTAAGCAATTTGGATATTTGCTGTTCCTTAGTATACATTTTGGCTATGGATTCATCAAAGAAATGATATTCAAAATCATCATCCGGGAACAACTGTTTCCATTCCTTTTCCATGGCGGTTGTAGCAGCCTTCCATTCGTTACCACCGGCTGTTTCCGGTTTGAGCGCAATGTGCAACCCATCCATGTTAAAGGTTTGCGGAAAAATTGCCAACGGCTTGATCATGGTATGTAATGAAGATTGATGAAAATCACTAAAGACACCTACGATCTCACGCTTCTCGGTTTTGCCAAACTCGACATACTTACCTATAGCATCTGTCGAATTTTTAAAACCAAGAATATGTGCGTAGGTCTCGTTCACCATCATGGCATTGGATGTATCGGTTGCTCGCACATTTCTGCCTCCGAGCAGTTTGATATGATACACCTTGATGAAATTCTCATCACCCGATTTAACATATAACTCTGTTTTGATCTCCTTTTTGCCGTCCTTGTAAGTGACGTCATTTGAGTTCCATCCATCGGTCGATGGCACATCACCACCCCTGCTAACCAGTTCAACCTCAGGTAACTCTTTAATTCTTTGTATATAAACATCCTTCAGACTTGGATCTTTAACATTATTTGGCGTAAAAACATTTACAATGGCGTTCTTTTTAAAGCCAAGGTCTTTATGCAGAACATAATATATCTGCTTACTCACCAATATGGTAGCCATAATGAAGAATTGTGCTATGATAAATTGAGTTACTGTTAATGATTTGCGCAACCATGCATTACGCGTTTTGCTTCTACCGGCATGAGCCTGGTTCTTAAGCACCAATACAGGTTGAAATTTGGAAAGTACCATTGCCGGGTAGAAACCTGCAATAAAACTAACCACAACAATAAGCAGGATAATAAATCCAATTAAAACCGGATTGTTGAACGGGTTGAATTTGATATCCTCCGAAATAAAATCGGCAAACAACTTTAATATAAAAGGCGAAAGCACCATTGAAATGATCACCGCAAGCAACGTGATTACAAAGGTTTCGCTCAGATATTGAAAGATGATCTGCTTCCGGCTGCTGCCCATGGTTTTGCGTATACCTATCTCTTTTGCTCTTTGTGACGCCTGTGCCGTGGTCAGATTGACAAAATTGATACAGCCTAATAGCAACAGAAACGCTGCTACTGCCATCAGCAGGTACAATGTTGTTTTATTAGCAACCGGCCTGTTATAAGTACCATAATGCGAATTGAAATGCAGGTCATTTAACGGCTGAATATTTAAACTGGCCTTAAAACCATTTTTAGCCATATCAGGCCTGTTCTTCAGCAAAATCGCATTTAGTTGTTTAATAATATTTGCAGTGGTCGTTTTGGGTGCAAGCTTAACGAACAGTTGGCTGCTGGATGTTGTTCCGCCCCAGCCGGTCAGTTGTTTTTTAATATCATTAATACTGTTTACCGTTGAGTGCGAAATAAAGTCGTGAAATTCCAGGTCGGTGTTGCCTGTCGGTTCGGCTACAATGCCCGTTACCGTAGTTTTAATAGAATCGGCATAAATAACTTGTTTACCAATAATCTGGTCGTACGAAAGCGATGGAAAATACTTCTGTGCCTGCTTTACGGACAATACCACCCGAAATGGTGCATTCAGCGAACTTTTTGCCGATCCTGCCAGCCATTGCCGCGGGAACAGATCAAAGTAGGTTTTATCTGCATAAACTACATCCTGGTTTTTAAACTTCGCAGGATTTTTTTTCTGTATAGTTACCTTATAACTCAGAGTAAAAAACGGAGCAACTGTTTCCAGTCCTGTCATCTGGTTCTTTACTGCCTCAGGCAGCGGACCGGTAACACCGCTATTATAAAAGGGGTCGCCCTGGTAGGAATAATCAGAAACTACCCTGTATATCCTGTCGCGATCTTTAATGTTTTGATTAAAAGTTAAGTCGAAATTAACGATCAGAAAGATCACCAGCGCAGCACTGATACCAATAGCTAAACCAATAATGTTAATGAAGGTAAATAGCTTGTGACGTTTGAAACTACGAAGCGCAGTTTTTAAGTAGTTTTTGAACATGGCCGAATGGTTAATGCTCAAAGTGGTACAAAATCCTGTACCAATACACTACCAAACTGACTATCAATTATTTAAAATACAAAATCCGTACACCCGTTGTCCGCATGCGGACAACGGGTGTACGGTTATGATACAGTATTAAGTCTTAATTCAAAAGCACTAAGTCGAAAGTAATTACCAAATCAAGACTCCTGACTTAGAACTCAAGACTTTAGACTATTCACTCCTCAGGCTCTTCACCGGATTAACCGATGCCGCTTTTACCGCCTGGAAACTAATGGTAACGAATGCAATAACAAACGCCGCTATTCCTGCGAGTACCAATACCCACCAGCTTATTCCTACCCTGAAAGCAAAATTGTTTTGCAGCCATTTATGCATCAACATCCAGGATACCGGCAATGCGATAACTGCGGCAATAACAACCAAGGCCATAAAACTGCGCGATAGTTCGACAACAATTTGCGGAATATTAGCCCCAAGTACTTTCCTAATCCCAATCTCTTTTATACGTTGTGATATAGTAAATGCAGATAGCCCAAATAAACCTAAGCATGCAATGAATATAGCCAGGCCTGAGAATATAGTCACGAGCTGACTTTCCATTTGCTCAGCTTCGTACAATTTCTGAAAACGCTGGTCCAAAAATGTATACTCAAATGGAATATTAGGCACAAATCTGCGCCATGTTTCTCCTATCGAGTTTACGGCAGATTGCACATTATGACCATCTATTTTGATAGATATATTATTGTAATAACCGTTATTAGGCGCCGGCAAGAAAAAAAGCATTGGAATAATAGGTTGGTGCAGTGATTCAAAATGAAAATCCTTCACCACACCGATAACCTTTCCTTTCGTATTACCATACACCAGGTCTTTACCAATAGCGTTCTGATCTGTTTTCCAGCCAAGCTGCTGCACAGCCGTTTCATTGATCACGTAGTTTGCCGTATCGGTAGGAAACTGCCTCGAGAAATTACGCCCGGCAGCAAGCTGCATACCATAGGTGTTCATAAACCCATAATCTGTGGTAATATATTTCAGTTCGATCTGCGTCGGAACTGTTTTACCTCCTTCTATCACCTTTGCACCCTGGTCATCCAGCAAACGGCCTGACGGGATACGTGATGAACGACCAACGTCTTTTACGGCAGGATTACTTAACAAATCATTTCTGAATGTTTCAAATTGCTTGGTTAACGTGCCCGGGTAAGTGGTAGTCAGGATAAAATCTTTGTTAAAACCCAGCGACTTGCTTTGAATATAGCGCAATTGCTGGAACACCACCGTCGTGGCCACAATAAGAATAATAGATACCGAAAATTGTATCACAACCAGCACCTGCCGGAAGGAAACGTTTCCTGAACCTATCTTCAATATTCCCTTCAGCACCTGTACCGGCCTGAACGACGACATAAAGATGGCAGGATAAATACCACTGATGATCCCTACAAAAAAAGGCAGCAGCAACACCCCGATCAAAACATTCCATCGAAGCAAGCTGGTGAATGACAGCGACAAATGCGACAGCGAGTTAACATAGGGCAGTAAAAGCCAGGTAAGTATGCCGGCGAGCACCAGTGCTACCCATGTGATCAGTACCGATTCACCAAGGAACTGCTTAATGATCTCATTGCGCTGCGCGCCGATCACCTTGCGGATGCCAATCTCTTTGGCCCGTAATGCCGAACGGGCGGTAGACAGGTTCATGTAATTGATGCAGGCAATAAGCAAGATAAACAATGCGATGACCGAGAAGATGTAAACACGTTTAATGTCGCCATTAGGTTCTATCTCATCATCCAGGTGTGAACGCAAATGAATGTCTGTCAGTTTCTGTATAGATAGCTTAGTAGCCTGATGTGTTTTGACATTTGGCGGCATGCCCTGCAGGTGCACATATTTATCCAAAAAGGATGGCAACTGCCTGCTGATCATATCCATATTGTAGCCTTTGGGCATCAACAGGTAAGTATAAAAGGAGTTATTGCCAAAGTTGGTTTCCAATTGCTTTTCACCATAGATCAAGCTATCCTTCAAGGTATTAAAAGAGATAAGTATATCCGGGTGCATGTGTGCGTTGGGCGGGAAAGGCTCGAAAATGCCGGTCACCTTAAACTCATGTTTAGTGTTATCCAGTATCACCGTTTTATTCATCGGATCCTCGCTTCCAAAATACTTCTTAGCGATCTCCGCCGTAAGCATTACTGTGTATGGATCGGTAAGTGCAGTCTTCTTATCTCCGGAGGATACATTCACTGTGAAAACATCAAAGAAATTTTCATCCGCCATGAATGCGTTTTGCTCATTGAACATTTTCTCTTTATACCGGAAAACCGTGGTGCCATTTGGCAATACCCGAGTTACCTTCTGAATATCAGGAAATGCTGATTGCAATAGCGGACCGAATGGCGGAGCAATACTACTCAGGTGTAAGTTCTCTTCGCCATTGCGTGAAATGAATGTGCGTGTTACACGGTATGTCCGTTCTGCATTAACATTGTAACGATCATAACTCAATTCGTTTATGATATAAGTGATGATCAGCAGACAACATGTAAGCCCTACCGTCAAACCAAAAATATTGATGAACGAAATGAACTTATGGCGTAATATTGCGCCAGGCGCTTCTTAAATAATTCCTGAACATGGCAGTTTAGATTTATTGGTGAATTATTAATAAAGACAACATCCCGAACAGAAACGTTACAGGCCGGTTCAATTTTAAGGATAAGATCACATAAATTATGATCTCATCATTCCGAGCGTAAGCTTTTCACCGGGTTTGCCAATGCAGCCTTGACCGATTGCATACTAACCGTAACAAAGGCTATCAGCACACATACCACTCCAGCCAATGC
>JBQCEA010000440.1:0-3831 GCA_051960695.1 Mucilaginibacter sp.
CCGGAAGGTGTTTTATTACATTGAAAGGTATTGATTACAGTATTGGTTGAGGTGCTGATGACGGACACTGTTCCGGATGTATCATTAGTAACGTATGCTTTGCTGCCGTCAGGGCTAATTACTACACCAATGGGATATTTGCCAACATTGATGGTTTTGGTGACCAGGTTGGTCGAGGTGTCTACAACCGATACCTGCCCGCCTTCAAAATCGGTGATATAAGCAAAGCCTGTACGTACAGGTGTGGCTGTTATAGTAGCCGTAATAGGTGTGCTGCCCTTGTTTATCGCTTTGAATGATGGAATATTGCCTGTACCTGTGGCCTGTAATCCTATGCCTGGATTATCGTTAGTCCATGAATAGGTGCAACCCGTATTAGAAAAATTCACAGGAAACGTAGTAGACCCGTTTTTAACATCCTGGTTGCTTTGCGCCCATAGGTGCTGAGGAAGAATAACGAAGAAAAGTGCTGGTATACTTAGAAAAAGTAACGATCTTCTCATATCCAATTTACGATAGCATTTAGGTATTGGCACGCAACAGGATCAGAACGTACCTGCAATAAATATAAATTATTTTTTGAATATCAGGTGATTTCCCTATGCCATACTCAGTTAAAGGCAGGTTTGCAACAAATGTTAACAATTCTTAGCGGGTTCTTCCGTAATAATACTTTGCAAAAAGCGTGTTTTTACGTTTGACTTTGGATCATTAAGCCTCTAATTTTAATCTTATAAAGATTTCAGCAATTGGGATCATATAAACCGAGCCGGTGCATTACCCGTGACCCTAAGGGTATTGATCAGCGCATTGGCCTTATTATAACGAATATTTTTCAGGCACAAGATTAAGGTTAGATTTTCGGAGCGAGTGAATAGTTGTCTATCAGGTGTTTCCTCACAGGAAATTTCTAACCATTGTGCAATGTATGCTTAATTAATAAGCAGCATTTCTACGCCATCAGTTTATAACAGCACAAGAGATGATCGAGGTTGTATTCTCAACAATTATAAATGACTGCCTTTCGCCTTATTTCGACAAAAAAATAAGTCCAAGGCCGGCAGATGGGATATGGGTACTACCTTGCAACGTTTCAGAAATTGGCGACCCTAACTCAAATATTCCGGTTGGCAAATTAACCATGTCGCTGGTTAATATCCAGGAAGAGCGCACTATCAATCACAGCCTCAATTATTCGCAGCAAAAGCAATCATCGAACTATATTTTCAAAAACCCTCCGGTTTTTTTGAACCTGTTTATACTCTTTGCGTCCAATTCAGCAAACACTAATAACGATAATAACAACGATACTTATTACGCTGGTTTACAAAAGATATCTTTTTTGATCCAATTCTTCCAGTTTCAAAATGTGTTTACACCCCAAAACACACCCAGCCTTGCCGGCACCGGGATAGAAGAATTGATATTCGACCTGACGACCCTCTCTTTCCAGGATCTGAACAATTTATGGGGAGTACTGGGTTCAAAGTATTTGCCGTCGGTGCTATATAAAGTACGGCTGCTGTGCATCAGCGAAAACTTTGACGAAGGTCCGGTTTCTATTATTGACAATATAGCTCTTAATGATATTGTAATACAACAGTCGTAAGACATGTTCGACATTAATTTCAATACGCTTTTTACCGTGCAGGTACTTCATGAGTATTATACCGATGGCATATGCCCCGATCTTATCATTACGCCATCCGCTGATACGCAGTTGGCACTGAAAGAGAATAATATGGTATGGCGGCAGCATATCAATATGCTTACCATTGGTATGCTGACCGATCCCGGCGACGATACCCTGCCTTTCCAGGTGCTTCTCCCCAATCAGCGGTTAACATTTTTGCTGCAAAGCAAAAACCCGCTGTTTTTCAATTTCACCGATCTGCCGCTTGAAGATGTTAATGGCAATGTTTTATACTTTACCAACAGGAACAATAATCTGGTTGGTGGTGTTCCTTATTTGTCAGCGCCGGGCTCAGGGGGATTAGTATCCGCATCAGACTTTCTGCTATTAACCGGCAACACTTTTAATTATGCTTTATCACCATCGCTTGCTTCAGGTACGGTAGATATAAAGGACTTTTATACAGGCACTGTCGTTGGGTCACAAAATTTTACGTTTGCCGGGGTGCAAAACTCGGTTGCGGTTGACCTATCGGCATTGGATACCGGAAAATATGTACTATCCATCGCCGGACAAACCCCTTATACCGTTTATTACTGCGCCGATTTTACCGGGAATAACTTCTGCGGAGTGGTCGATATTTTTAACGATAATACAGTACCTGCGGCTTACCGGATCTTCGATAAAACAACGGGCAAATTCACATCGCCGGCTTTTCAGATCAGTTTTCCGGACAGGCCGACGATATGGAAATACATATTACTTAACGGCACCACCGGTTCTATAACCGATATGGCCAGTGTTTACACATTTACGGGCGGTGCTAATATCCTTACATCAACAGGAGCTATCCCGCTTAATCAAACACCTTTATCATTACAATTAACATACTCAGGGGATACCGGCCCGCCGGTAAATATACCCAGCGCAACGGCCGAAAGGCTGGCAGCAAAAGATGCGATGAGCGGCCCATTTTACTATTCGGAAATATACCTGAATTATTAACCTAAAAACGTAAATTATTATGTCTCAGATCAATGAAAGCGCAATAGCAACCCCAGGGGTTTATATAAACGAAATAGATTCGTTTCCGCCATCGGTAGCACAGGTGGCTACTGCCATACCGGTATTTATAGGATATACAGAAAAGGCCCTGGACGCAAACGGGAAAAATGTGACCAACCAGCTTGTGCACATTTCCTCGCTGGTAGAGTATATCAAATATTTCGGCGAGGGCCCGGCGCTCACAGCAGTTGTCTACCTCAACTCAGACAACACTGTTAATAATGTTGTGCTTTCTCCTTCGGGTGCTATTGCAAGTCCTCCAACCTCTCCGTTACCCGTTCCGGTTACCAATGCGCAGTCATTCCAGATGTTCAATACCCTACAGATGTTCTTTAACCAGGGTGGCGGTGATTGTTATATTTTATCAGTCGGGCCTTATGCAACAGCCGGAACAGCAACTTATACCGATTTTATACCCACCACAGGGTTTACCTGCTTTGATATTGTGCAGAAGAATGACGTGATCACCTTAATTGTCATCCCTGACGCAGTAATGCTGACAAATCCTAATGATTTTAATAACCTGATGGCTTTTTCCTTAAACCTGTGCGGCAAGCTGCAGGACAGGTTTGCTATTATGGATGTGTATAACGGATTTGAAGACCGTACCTATGATAGCAACGATGTGATCACCAACTTCCGGAGTGGGGTAGGTAGTTTAAACCTGGAATACGGAGCTGCATATTATCCCTGGCTGAACACAAGCCTCACAACCTCATTCTCATTCCAGGACCAGAATATTGTGCTTTATATAGGCGATGCGGTGCCTATCACCAAGTTCACCAATAAAAGCCTAAGCGATATCATCAGCGGTAATCCTTTTGTAACGCAGATCCTTGCGGCAATAGCCGACCAGCAAAAGATACTCGATGTAAAACTGGTAAGCGGAACAACACCGCTGCAAAACTTAACGATGCCTGCTATAAACAATAAAACTGACCTGCAAACTGTTGTTACCGACATTTCCAAATATATCGATACGTTTGTAGCCTTAACAGGCTTTACCGATACCACGCCCGCTACCCAAAATGGCCTCGATACCTCTACTATCTACCAAAATTATATAGTTGCAACAGCCACAGGGACCACACCTACCCAACTGGAAAACCTGATGGAGCAATTGATATTGATCA
>JBQCEA010000441.1:0-3740 GCA_051960695.1 Mucilaginibacter sp.
TAAGCAAAGTTGAAGCGGTCGAACAAGCTGATACCGAACTCCTGCTCCAGCCCTTTCAGGAAATTGACCGATTTATCTATTGAGCAGCCGCTCGCGCCGGCCTGGCTTTCATCTACTATCAGTACAATGAAACGGTTATATCTTATCTCAGCTTTAGCCTTCAGCTGATGGTTGTGCGCCGTCCATTCGGCCGCAAATTTATTTAACAGGTCAAGTAACCTTGAGGTCTCGTTATCCGTTAATTCTCTATTGGATTGGTATATCCAAACCCTTGAGTGTTCAGAAAATTGCATAGGGCAAATTTACTCATTTTATTAATTTCGGATCAGATTGTGTTGTCATGATAAAATCAGTTATTGCAAAAGGTAAAAATACCCTTATCATTTTGCCAATAGTGGCCTTATCTGTATTGAATTACAGTTTTAACAAAATTTCAGGCGATATAGAATGGCTTGAATGGAGCAATAAATGCCTGAATGAGTCCTTTGATCCGTCGGCTGTTTCCAAATTAAAAAAATGGGAGATCATGCTTACGCCCGATCATTTTATCCGGTTCAGAAAAACTTATCAACATGGCAAGCAGGAGTATTTTTCCTTTAATCTGAGCAGACTGGACAATATCGATTATCTCGGAACACCTGAAAATGGTTCACTCCAATTTAAGACCTTAAAGGATGATATTATCGTCCAGACTTACGATGATCCGAAAGGAAATATCGATTCAATGGCTACCGTGCTGGAAATACCTGTAAAGGATATGACACCCGAAAAGTTAGATAGCCTGAATGATGCTTTGAATTATTTTAAAGGTAAGGAATTATAATCCATTCGCCCTTGCGGTGATCTCGGCAATATCCAGCACTTGTATTTCCTGCTCTTTTTCCTTGCCTTTTACGCCGTCGCGGAGCATCGTCATACAGAACGGGCATGCAGCTGCCACAATTGTTGCTTTACTTTCCAGCACATCCTCCATACGTTCTATGTTGATGTCTTTCTTGCCCGGTTCCGGCTCCTTAAACATCTGCGCCCCACCTGCCCCGCAGCACAGGCCATTGCTCCGGCAGCGTTTCATTTCAACCAGGTCGGCATCTAATACTTCTAAAGCTTTTCGCGGGGCCTCATACACGTCATTCCCACGACCGAGATAACATGGATCATGATAGGTAATGCGTTTGCCTTTAAAACTTTCGCCGCCTTCGGCCTTGAGCTTGCCTTCATCTATCAATTGCTGTATCAGCTGCGAATGATGGATCACTTCATAATTGCCACCCAAACCAGGGTATTCATTCTTAATGGTATTAAAGCAATGCGGACAGCCGGTTACTATCTTTTTAATGTTGTAGCCATTCAGCACCTGTATATTCATCATAGCCTGCATCTGGAACAGGAATTCGTTGCCTGCACGCTTTGCGGGGTCTCCGGTGCAGCTTTCTTCCGTACCTAAAACCGCGAAGCTGATACCAACATGATTCAATATTTTGCAGATGTCGCGGGTTATACGCTGCACACGTTCGTCGAAACTGCCTGCACAGCCCACCCAGAATAATATTTCTGGTTCTTTACCCTGCGCGGCCATTTCGGCCATAGTTAATGCCTTTATTTCACTCATATTTCAGTCATAAGTCATTACGTCATCAGGTCATTAGCCAAATCAAAAAATGACTTAAAGCTTTATTGACTTTCTTTCCAATTAAATCTATCCGCCTGGCTATATTTCCAAGGCGCCCCATTATTCTCCACATTGCCGAACATGTTATTTAAACTTGCGGGCGCCTGCGATTCTTCCATCACAATGTACCTGCGCATTTCGGTAATGATCTCCAGTGGGTTAATGTTCACCGGGCAAGCTTCCACACAAGCGTTGCAAGTGGTGCAAGCCCAAAGCTCTTCGCGCGTGATGTAATTATCCAGCAGCGATTTATCGTCTTTAAAATCCTTCCCTTGTTTATCAATGCCTTTGCCTATCTCAGTTACCCTGTCGCGGGTATCCATCATTATTTTCCGTGGCGATAGCAATTTGCCTGTCTGGTTGGCCGGGCACACTGAAGTGCACCGACCACATTCGGTACAGGTATAGGCTTCCATCAGGTTTTTCCAGGTCAGGTCGGTTACATCCTTAGCGCCGAAACGCGATACCTCGGCAGACTCGGGTGCGAATGAAGGGTCAAGCATGGCCTTGACCTCATTGGTTACCGACGCCATATTGGTGAACTTACCTTTGGGGTCCAGGTTAGAATAATAAGTATTCGGGAACGCCAGCAGAATATGGAAATGTTTGGAATAAGGCAGGTAATTTAAAAACGCCAGTATACCAATGATGTGGAACCACCAGCAACCCCGCTCGATCATCACCAGCGAAGCTGCATTGTCAGGCAGTAGCGGACCAATAAACGCACTCACCGGGAAACTGCCCGCTTTAATATAATGGCCATAGTTAAGCAATTGCAGTTTATGGTCAGCAGCATTCATGGTCAGGAACGCCGTCATCAGCAATATCTCGATAATGAGGATATAATTAGCATCCGAGCGCGGCCATTCGGTCATTTCCACACCCGAAAATCTTTTCAAATGCGCCACATTCCGGCGTGCCAGGAACGTAATACAGGCTATCAGCACCAGCACCGCCAGGAACTCGAAGCCACCGATCAGCAAGCCATACAGTCCGCCTAAAGCGTGCGAGAAAACCCGGTGCGAGCCAAAAATGCCATCGATCAGTATTTCCAGTACTTCAATATTGATGATAACGAAGCCCACATAAATAAAAATGTGCATCACCCCGGCCAGCGGACGTTTCACCATTTTACTTTGACCCAGGGCTACCATAGCCATTGTTTTCCAACGCTCGCCGGGATTATCCGAGCGGTCAGTATCGCGGCCTAAAAGAATATTACGTCTTATTTTTCCTACGTTTTTGCTGAAAAGATAAACAGCAGCAGCTAATATGATAATGAATATGATTTGCCCGATCATTATGCGTGCATAGTTTTTCCTTCCAAAGTTAGTTTTTAACTTCAAATGTCAAAGCTGGTTTCATTAGTTGCAGAGGTTATATTGGTTGAAGTAGCGGCTATGCTAAGTTTTTTGAAAAAAAGTTTTCATAAACAAAAAAAGCGCTTACATTTGCAGCCCCGCAGGGATGGTGCCATAGCTCAGTTGGTAGAGCAAAGGACTGAAAATCCTTGTGTCGCTGGTTCGATTCCAGCTGGCACCACCAGAAAAATGAAAGCCTTCAGAGAGATCTGGAGGCTTTTTTCTTTACGGCTTCAATGTTCACGTTCATGCAGCGCATGAACACCCGTGAACGCTATGAACGCTTGCTAATCAGCCACTTGCATTTTTATCTAGCAACAGATAATGCCATTATGCAGCGCAGGGTAGACGTTGGGAAACTCCGCGTGACGAAAGAATTTCTGTGAATAATATTTAACTATCCCCTCTAATGAAAATACCGTGAAAACACGGTACTTTAAATCGTTTATGAGCATTAACTTTATTTAAAAGCCTGATATATAGGATATAAACATTAAATTCTCAAAATTATGTGGGCCAGGAAAAAAGAATCAGAAGATGAAACTAACTTATCAGAGAATGAGCTGACACAGTTAAGACATAAGAAAGTCAGAGTTGTTCGCCAAAACCCGGAAGTGCTTAGCGACTTACCAATGGAGCTTTTTCTGAGGCTTGTTGGTTTTTTTTATACGATACCAAAATCTATCCGTGAAGATCCAAAATATATAGAT
>JBQCEA010000442.1:0-2084 GCA_051960695.1 Mucilaginibacter sp.
CCGCCGAGCGCCCAAAAAATCATGGTAATGAAAGGCAATACAAGCAGCGGTAATACCAATAAAAATCTGCGCGGCCTCATCGTTTTTGAAGTTTTTACTTGTTGTTCCATATCAGATTATAATTAAATGTTTAAAATTTAGAAGTACCGGCTTTGATTGAATCATAAGCCTCTTGAATACGGCGATTGCAGATCTGTATATAGTCCACATGTTTTCTGAATTGAGTCGCATTCTTATTCTTTTCTATGCCGATAAAATTTCTGTTTTCAAGTATAGATGCGACTAAAAAGCTGCCACTACCACATGTATTGTCCAATACAACCTGCCCCGGATTGGTATATGTGCGTATTAAGTATCTGCCTAATGCAATTGGCTTTTGTGTAGGATGAAAAACATTTCCTTCTGCCACGGCAGAATTAATTTGTATATAATCTTCGTTATAACTTAATATATCTGTAGGGTATCTTGCCCCACAACTTTTGCTGGTGGTAGATGTGTGAATTCCATAATTGTTGTTAGGCTTAGGATGTCTGGTTGCAATGTATGGTTTGCCTTCACCCATTTGCGGATGATATATTGGCTGCTGCTTGTAAAAAACGCAAATGTCTTCATGTTTCCTCAAGGGTTGTTTTTTTGCATTCAGATAATTAGTTGCTACTGACTTTATCCAGACAATTTTGTATTTAAACCATTCAGGATTGCTTTCAATTAACTTTGCTGTAAACCTGCCTTGTGAGGTAAGTACAATTACTCCCTTCGGCCGAAGAATCCGCTTGTATTGTTGCCAAAGCGTTTGTAAATCAATAGGCTTATCCCACTCGTTGGCTGTAGTAGCATATGGCAGGTCTGCTAATATCATGTCAACACTTTGGTTTGATATTTCTTGCATTAATTTCAGACAATCTCCTTCCCACACTTTATTCAATAATTCACTTGTCATATTATATACTTTAAACCGGTTTAAAAAAATGAACTTTACTTTTTAATTTTTTCTCGGTATAACTGTTCAATCAATTGTAAGCTGTCCATCAAACCCGGACGATGGCTGGTTATACTGTCATAAAGGATTTTCCCTGACGGGCTTCGTGCCAAACTATCCATGTACACCCTGAATCTTTTGATCCGACTGTATTCCGCTTCCGAAACTTCGGCAGTTTCTTTATCGGTTTCTCCCGTTTCAGTTGTGTACCTGGGTTTTTTAATGGGCGTAACGGTGATTAAAATCCCATCTTTTTCCGTAATGGCACTTACCGCGAGATAAACGCTGTATGTGCTGGTGGATAACACAAAGAGAATAAGCAGCACAATCCATGTACGACGCGAGAATTTTTCAGTTCGCTTCATCATCCACTTTGCCCAACCTCCCTGCAAGTGTTTGTAGCCTGCCTGCATCCCTTTGAATATGGCATTTGGCTTAGGTTCCGCATTGTTTTTTTTTATTTTAGAAAATAGTTTCATGATCTTAATTTTTATGGACGCCTGTTGACTGTTTTTAAATCGCTGTTTTCAATGATGTTCCACCGCTCGATAAGAAATCCATGTGGATTATTGTCGCTACGTGATACATTACGTAATGCACCTTCGGTAATTAAGCTGCGGGTAGTGATGCTGGTAGGGCGAACAATATTTTGGGTAGCATAACAACGAAACCTGTAAGGATACTCATTGATATCAATTGCTACACTATCAACTGAAATCGTCTGGTTTACATTGCCTGAAATAAGTCCTGCATAATATCCGTTCTCTTTTAAATCATCATATATGCGTTTAGCACTTCCATCCGCCAGGTACAAGGCTTTGGTGATAGTTGCTTGTATGGCTTTGTCGTCTGGGTCAAGGGTAAAAAACAACCTGTGGAAAACTTTCACATGATCTCTCGCCTCAACAGGTATATTATCCTTTCGCTCGGAAGCATAAGCTTCCAGTGCTTTTCCATTGGCAAGAATGTAGATCTTGCTCTGCATCTCCGCTACCAGGCTGTAACTTTTGTATAGTGTAAAACAGCAAATAACTACGCATCCCACGATTACCAGCATGGTAAAGCCCCTCACATACCGGAATGCTGTATCAATATTTTTCATCTT
>JBQCEA010000443.1:0-8169 GCA_051960695.1 Mucilaginibacter sp.
CACGAGAGCGCAAAACGAAACCATTGCTACCCATATCAAAAGGGCTGGCACATAGCTGAGAATAATGATTTTCAGCGCGTTATCAAAAGTAAGCTTCGTTGCCTTATAAATCCCATAAGCGAGGAGGAACCAATAAGCAACCTCAAAAACATTCAGTGTCTGCAAAGGATAATACCAATCCGCCGGCACATCATTAAAAAACGACAGCGCAGACAGGATATACGTGCGGTGCCAATCGAGCAGTGTACCATGAGGATGTTTATACAAAAACCAGGGTATTTTTAATGCCGCAGGAACTAAGAAGATCAACTCACAGTAGATAACGATATTGAGTACCCGGCTGAATGAAATACTTTCGTCGCTGAGATATAAAGCAGTATAGATGATCAGAGCAATAAGTGACACCTTAACCAGCGTATAAATTACCTGGCTGAAGTATATCCATTTTTGGACCGCATGATAAACCTGTTCCGGTATGACAGAAAATATATCGCTGCCCCTGTTGAAGAAATCTACTGAAAGAATATATTTGTCAGTGATATAGATTAATAAAAAAGAAAGTCCCAATAATAAGCCTAAACCGAAAAAATTGGACTTCAATATTCTTTTCATTGCCTAAAATTTTTAGGTAAAAGTCGGCGGGCAAACGGTCATTCACAATCGGTTGAGTTTCTAAATTATTTGTAAAACGAATTAAAAAGTAATTGCAAATCCGCATGAATTTTTGTAACGCACTGCAAGCATTCTTAAAAGCACCTGTCACTTATTCCCTGATAGTGCTGATCTCCCTGTTTAGTTTGATATCATTTTTCGATAAGCGCTTCTTTTACCGGATGGTGCTGCACCCGTATGAATTCATCAGGCGCCGGCATTATTACCAGCTATTTACCGCTGACTTGGTGCACAATGATGTACAGCATTTTCTCGTAAATGGGATCAGCCTATTCTTTATCGGCGGCGACCTTGAACGATACCTGAGAGGCATATCCTGCTGGGGTTCATTGCAGTTCGCCGCTATCTACATGGCCAGTCTGCTGACGGGAAACATGCTCATGATCTTCTGGCATCGCCATGATGCCGAATTTTCCACAGCCGGGGCATCAGGAAGTATCATGGGGTGTGTTTTCAGCTTTATGTTTTTGAAGCCCGGAAAGGTGGCTTTTTATCTGCCGGTACTGGGTGGCCTATCCAATGGGTACTATGCGCTTATTTATATATTAGCGATGATCTTAATGAGAAAACGCATTGCGCGTGCCGGAGCCAATTATGAAGTGCACTTCTGGGGTGCCATAGGAGGTTTAGCGATGACGCTGGCTTTAAAGCTGCTTTTGAAATAGAAGGACCGGAATTGCTTCCGGTCCTGGTTCAGATAGGGCTTACCATAAACTAAGGCACGAGGGACCCGTTGCCGCAGCAAGCGCACCGATCACGGCGCCTGCGCCGCCAAAGAGCCCGCCAAGTGAAGCTGACATGACAATATTATAACCACAATCGCCTGTTGCGTGGCCAGCTTTGATCTGGTCTGCCTGTTCCTCTGATAACTGTTTCATCATTTAGAATTTTAAGTTTCTCCCTACTATCCGGGATTAACCTAAAGTTGAAAATCAGCTTTCGCCTGAACTAAAAGCTTGCCGTATAAATTATTAGTTTTGCGAATAATTAATTTTCTCTGCAAATAACATGAATGAAATCGGCGAACTCATCAGAATACAACGGGTAATCAAAGGTTATAGCCAGGAGTATATAGCCAATCAACTGAACATGTCCCAGTCAGCCTATTCTAACATGGAACGTGGCAATACCGAGATCTCAGCCAGGCGGTTGTGCCAGATCGCCGACTTACTGGAAGTTCCCCCGCTTGCTTTATTACCTAAATCGAAATACGGGTCACACATTAACCTATTGAGCCTTAAAACAGAAATCCACCGGTTACGGACACTTTGGCACCGGGTATTCCGAAAGAAAAAGTCTTTACATAAAGCCGCCTTGCTACACGCTGACAACGACATTCCCAAATCGCTGACCTAATAATTTAGCTACTGTCAAAATAGCTTCCTATCCAAATTACCCGCAACTTGAAGTAACCAATCAATTGCGGTTTTTATGGATTTCAAGACGTATGAAACCCGGCTTCAATACCTGCTGGAACTTATTGAAAAACAACGCCTGCGTTCAATTGACGATGTTGCAAACCGGTTCGGCTGCAGCGGCCGAACCATAACGCGGATGATCAGGCACCTCCGGGAGCAAGGACATGACATTGCATACGACCGCCTTCAGAAAAAATATGTGATGAAAAAATCACTGTGACATTTTCTGTCTTAGAGGCGATAATACCTTTACCTTAAACCGTCGGGCGTATGAAAAAGTCTCCAGGGTACCTGCTCCACTTTATCTGCTTTTTGCTGATCGTGTTATGGGTGTATGCAGCAGCCAGCAAATTACTTGCGTTCAGTGAGTTCCAGGATCAAATGAGCGAACAGCCCCTGCCGCCGGTACTGCAACACGTTCTGGCCTACTTATTACCCGCCGGTGAGCTAGCGGCGGCGGGCTTGCTCGTATTCAAAAGGACCACTGTTACGGGCCTGTATGGTTCTGCTATCATGCTAACTGTGTTTACGGCCTACATTGCGCTGGGATTACTGCATGTCTTTGCGCGGGTACCCTGCTCCTGCGGTGGCATCTTACAACATTTGGGGTGGGGCGATCATCTTGTTTTTAACAGCATCTTTCTTCTAATTAATATAATCGGTATCCATCAAAGCAAAAGAGAGGAGGTATTCCCGGTAGAGATGTGAATTTCAGGTGCCTGAACATGGCCAGTTGCCATACCCGGACCACAGGAGCAGCCGAAAACCTGTTAATAGAGTAGGCCAAAATGTTTATTTATTCACCAAAGTTTTTCAAATGCTTTTTGATCCAATAAAGCATTATCCAGATGAAAAAGATCCAATTAAGTTTTGGAATGCTGGCTGTGTTAGCCGGCCTTACAGCAGCTTTTGCATTTAAAGCACCTGCACCAGTAAAAAATGGCACTGCACTGGTTTGGTATGACTTCAACGGCGGCGACCAATCCAACCCGAACAATTATACTAAGATCTCGGGTACGCCGAGCTGTAATTCAGATGGGGCGCTTTGCGCTATCGAAGGGGAGGACACTGGTACCACACATCCTTCACAGGCTACTGTTGATTCGCCCGACGACAGCCGTTTCCTGCCCAGCAAATAAGCAATTAAGGAAAGGGGCCGTCAATTGATAGCCCCTTTCCTTTACAAAACTGTTATTCTTCAACACTGCTTTATTTATAAATGTTCAATTCTGCTGCATACCACTAAGCTGCACTACCTTTACAGGGAGTGGCAAAACGTAATGGAGGTCATTCGGCGGGAGGCTGTAAGTCTGCCCTGCAACGTTCCGAACTATTGAAACCGGATATGTCCCTTCGTTATTCAACCGCTTGATATCCGCCCACCTTAGGTTTCTAAACACCAATTCTTTCCGGCGTTCCGCCAATATGAGCAAGATGGCCGAGTTCGCATCTGCTGCTGCGTACGGGATAAATGTGCCCGTTTGCCAGCGATTAGCTAAAAGTGTATTTAAAGCGGTCATCGCATTGCTGACCTGACCGCCCCGTGCATAGCACTCCGCTGCGGTAAGGTACATTTCGTCCGTGGCAATTCCCCCAAATGCCGTCCGGGACCCGTCATAACTTCCCTTGAAGATGATATTGCCGGGCCCGCTATTTTTAAAGAATAGGGTCTTCCGTAAGTCATTTCCCTTATAATCCGCATACAACGAGTCGCTCACCCGACCATAGCTCGTCCCATAAGCCGACAATTGAAACAAAGTTGCATGAAAGGCCACTTCAGTGTTATACCGTGCGATAGGATAAGCTGCTGAAGGAGACAAGGTGTTAAAATCAATCAGACCCGGCGATATAGCGAGGTACTGGTTAGCATAACTGAGAGCCTGGTCGTAATTGCCCATCAATAAATGGGTACGGGCTAACAAACCAAGCGCCGCCAATTTGCCAGGCGTCGTTTTAAAATCCGGTGTTTGCGGCAATAGTGGAACAGCGGCCTGAAGGTCACTGATCACCTGGGCGTAACTGTCTTTTACCGATGCGCGTTTGGATGCGACATTGACGTCGGGCGTTAACCTAAGCGCGATCCCCAGGTCGGCCGCTGCCGTGCCGGCATTATAGGCTTTTGAGAATTCCTGCAGCAATTGAAGAAATGACCAGGCCCTGAAAAAGAGTGCCTCTCCTTTGACATTATTCCATTCTTCCTGCGTCTGCGGTGTTGGCTTTAAGGTTTTCAGGGCGTCCAGTACCAGATTGGCATTCAAAACCACCTTATACGTTAAAGTCCAGTCGTTTCGGTCATTGTCATTAAAGACATTTGAATTCCAAACATACAGGTTCGCAGAGGTTACGGAAGCTCCGCTCAGCTTCTGAAATTCCGCATCGGTCAGATAGAAATTATCGGTCCCCACCTCCCCTGCCGAAGCAACCTGCTGGTTCATGGTATTGGTATCTTCTATCAGCAATTTGAGGTTATCGATATTATCCGCAGGCAGGGCCAAAGCTTTATTGGGTTTTTCATCCAGGTATTTCTGGCAGCCTGGCAGGCCGGCGGAAATAAGCATGATCAAAAAAAATCTTTTCATAATGATTTATGATTAAGGTGAAACATTTAAAACCGGGCTTTAACGCCAAATGAGAGACTATAGGATGGCGGCAACATGCCGGAAGCATAATCGGGATCTATTTCTGACTTATTGGCCCGCCACAGGATCCCCAGGTTTTTTGCGTAAGCATAAAACTCGGCATCGCTGAGGCCCAGCCAGCGCTTCTTTCCAAAATGCGGCCGGTAAGAAAGGTTCAGCTCCTGCAAACGTATATTGTCTGCCCGCTGGACAAGCACCGAAGAGTTTATGTAAAAGCTATCCCGTGCATAGCTATTGTCATCGATGGACGGCATGGAAGGCACGTAAGTATGTAATTCATCCCCGGGACGCTGCCACCTGTTCGCAAAATCACTATTACCCAACCCATTGTTATACAGGTAATAGTAAGAAACCGATGTTTTGCGGAAATAATAACCAAAACGGTAAGTGATGTTGATATACAGGCTAAACCCGTCATAGGAAAATGTATTCGCCAGTGAGCCGAAATATGGCGGCAGGGCGGGTTTATTCAGCACCAGGTCGGCTACCGGCGTTTTGGAGGTGATCGTGGTATAGTCCTCACTGGGCTGCCCGTTGACATACCCCATAGGGTCGCCGGTTTTCGGATCGAGGCCCGCCCATTTATAACTGATGATATTGTAAAGGGGCTGCCCTACGACCGGCGTGACACTTAAGCCCGAACTGATCAGCGAACTACCGCTTGCGGTTGGATTCTGATAAGCAGTTACTTTATCGCTACTGATGCTGAACAGCAAGCCGGTTTGCCACTTAAATGTACGGTCGATATTTTTTGAAGTTAACTGCAGGTCTAAGCCGTTCGTCTGCATATCCGCTACATTGCGGGTGATCACCCCCGTGGGAATCCCTACGGTGGGATCGATCGGCTCTTTACCGATCAGGTCGTTCCCATTTTTGCGATATACTTCGATACTGCCCGAAAGCACGTTTTTACGTGTTCCGAAATCCAGGCCCAGATTGATGACGCCGACTTTCTCCCAGCTTAGGTCCGGGTTCGGATAGGTGGAGACAATGGCATACGGCTGGTTGTTCAGGTTGCCCGTCGTCTGCAACAGCGATGCAACAGCCGTCAGGTTCTGGCTTAGGTTGCCGTTGTAGCCATAAGTCAGGCGTAATTTCAGGTAGTTGACCCATCCCTGGGGAAAGAACTTTTCGTTATGTAAGTTCCATGCCGCACCCACCGACCAGAGCGGCACCCCTTTTTGGTTGCTGTTCACCCCGAACAGGTTCGATTCATCTTTGCGGGCGCTGCCTGAAAAGATATAGCGGTTGTCATAGGTATATGAAGCGTTCGCATAGACGGATGTATAGCGGTTGGTCAGGTCGATAAAAGAAGTGTTATCCGGGATACCTTCTATATTTCCCGGATCATCATATTGCGGGAATAAAGTGACATGGTCGACCGGCACACTGGTCAACCCGCTTTCGTTATACCCGTAAGTCGTATAGCCGTAACTATGTGCATGGATCTGGCGTACTTCTGCACCTGCAAGCAACGCCAGGTCATTTTTGCCCCAACTGTTATTGTATTTGAGCTGCACCCGTCCCGTCTGTGAGGATTGATACGTATTGTTGTTATTCAGAATACCCCCTTGAGGTACCGGAAAACTCAGGTTGCCGCTATCATCCACCTGCGTATAGCTGTTGACCAGGTTGCGAACAAAGTAAGAACCAGCATCATAAAGGTCGGACAGTTCGCTGCCAACGTTCTCGTACTGGTACTGGCCCTGGAAATCGAAATGCCTCAGAAATGAATAATCCATATTTAAGCCGATCAGCACATCGTTTAGATTGGTGACGGTTTGCCGGTCGTTGAAATCATCGAGCGGCCTGTAGTTCCAATCCAGCAGGCCCGCGGCCCCTGCCTGTTGAATGAAATCCGTATTATAATCCGTTACAATAGCGGCCGGGTTTCCTTTTGCATCCGTAAACTGCGCATAAGGATAGATGCTCCTGCCCAGGGCCGATGGCAGAACCGATGTATAGTCGGGCCTGCCCATGGTGGTAACCGAATGCGTAAAACCGATGACCGGGTTAAGCCTAAAGTCCTTAGTTATGCTGAAGGTATTGTCTGCACGGACGCTGACGCGTGAATAGCGATTGTTCAGATCGTCCGCATTATGGTCGAAGCCGGCAGAATAATAATACGTGGACTTATCACCACCGCCTTTTGCGCTTAAGAAATACTGCTGATCGAAACTATTTTGATACAGGTATTTGTTGAAATCGTTTCGCACGTCCAGCTTGCTTAATGCATTCAGCTGCTGATCCAGCTGTGCCTGGGTAATTTGCCCGTTTTGCTGGTCATACATTAACTGTACGGCAGGCGTGAGCGGCGGATGGCTGGGGTCAGTCAATGCCGGGTCATAAAATCCATTGGAAAACAGGTATTTTTCTACACCGATGTAATCGGCAGACGACGTCATGGGGATCTTAAATACATCCGGCTTATTCCCGTACGTGAAGTTTGTATGGAAGCTGATCTCCGCCGGGTGATTGATCGTACCTTTTTTTGTGGTGATGACAATCACCCCGTTTGCTGCCCTTACCCCCCAGATCGACGCTGACGCGGCGTCCTTCAAAATGGTAATGCTTTCGACATCATTCGGGTTGATATCATTGATATCGCCATCGTATGGAAAATTGTTTAATACGATCAGCGGCTGGGCATTGGCATAGATGGTACTCAATCCCCGTATGGAAATATTCTGCTGACCGGTACGGTTATCAAATGACACACTGCCCGCCACCCCTTCCAGGCGGCTGAGGATGTCCGTGCTTACGCTGGTATTCAGCGTCTTCCCGCTGAGATTGGTAAATGAGCCTGTCGCCCGCTCCTGCGGTACCTGGTAATAGCCGGTTGAAACGGTCACTTCTTCAACACTGTTGTTCCTGCCTTTAAGTATAATAACAAGCGGTGCTTTGAGCGGAGTAGCTACCGGGACCACCCGCGTTTCATAGCCTAGAAAAGAAACCAGAAGTGTATCGGTAGGCACCGAAGTAAACAATGAAAAGCTGCCGTCGGAGTGGCTTGCGGCCCCCTGCTTACTGCGCTGCAAATGAAGGCTCACGCCTGAAAGCGGTTTTTGATCCTCCGTGATGACTTTCCCCCGTATAACGGTTTCCTGGGCATGCGCCGCAACCGAAAAGAGGAGAATGGCTAATAGATACAAATATTTCATGGCTGTTTAGGATTAGGTGAATAAATAGGTTGAGTGTCTGCCGACCTTGAAACGATGATCATGTCCAGCTTTCGCCGTGCCTGTCGTACTTGTAAGCCGTAACCGGCAAGCTGCTTATTGAGCGGCCCCAGATCACCCGGAAGCGGGTCCGTAAAGGAAACAGCAATATTTTCGTGGATACCGGTTTCATCAAAAACAGGCGGCATGCCGGGGATACGATCAATATAACTCGACAAGAAAGCTACCGGCCTTCCCCGGATGAATTTAGCAGTCGTCGTA